>NZ_JBQEMS010000008.1:0-282033 GCF_052044265.1 Sinorhizobium sp. 22678
TGGGACTGACGCCCAAGGATCATTCGACCGCTGGCAAGACGAGGCTTGGGGTGATCACCCGTGCCGGCGACGAGATGCTGCGAAGCGTTCTGGTGGTTGGGGCGACCTCTCTTCTTCAACAGGTCAGAGCCGGCCGAAGCCGGCATGCCTCGCAATGGCTCACCGGACTGCTGCAACGCAAAAAGCCTAAGCTTGTTGCCGTGGCGCTCGCCAACAAGATCGCCCGGATCGCCTGGAAGCTGATGGTAAGCGGCCAAACCTATCGGAGGATGGAAGAGCAGCCGCAGGCCGCATAGAGATTGGCCGCCATGGGCGCGCAACACAAAGCCGCCCGTGTCCGGCTGATGCTGTGAACTTGCAAGAGAACAAGCAGATGGTGCGATCAATCGATTCCCAAGACGCTTGACACGCCGCTCATCCCAATGGCCTTCCAAGGCCGTTGCACTGTTTGGCACAGGCGTTGCGGAAACCATCTTGGCCAGTGGCCCTGTGCGGCCACACCGAAAGGCCGAACATATGGAAGCAAGCGATCCGATCAAAAAATCTGCAAAAAACACTTGCAAAGCCACGCTCGCCGAATTGCTTCAGCGCTATGCCGACATCCTGTGGGACGAAGGCAAGCACAAATACAATGTGAAGGCCTTCGTCGGAGAGCTGGACGAGATTCTGCTCGGCAAGCGTTTCTCCGTCTTCTCGCAGGAGATGCTCGACGGCCTCATCGGTGCGCTGCGAAAGCGCGGCAACAGCAACGCGACCATCAACCGGAAGATGGCGGCGCTGCGAAAGCTGCTGCGGAAAGCGTACAAGATGGGGGATGTACACAATCTACCGGAGTTCAAGCGCCAGAAGGAGAAGGCGGGGCGCCTGCGCTTTCTGGAGGCAGACGAGGAGGAACTGCTCTTCCGGGAGATCGCGAGCCGGTCTGAACTATACCTTTATCTCTCGATATTCCTGGTGGATACGGGTGCGCGCCTGGGCGAGGCCATCGCTCTCAAATGGAACGACATCCATGAGGGCCGGGCGACATTCTGGGTCACCAAATCGGGCCGCAGCCGTACGGTCCCGCTCACCTTGAGGGCAAAGGACGCCCTGAAGAAATGTGCCGACAGAGCCCCGGGGCCCTTTTCGAGAATTGATCAGCAGAAGTATCGCGCCGTCTGGAACGCTGCAAAGGTGGATGCGCGCCTCGGTGACGAAGAAGACGTCGTTCCGCACATCCTGCGGCATACCTGCGCCTCACGCCTGGTCAGAGGCGGGATCGATCTTAGACGGGTTCAGATGTGGCTTGGCCACCAGACGCTCGAGATGACGATGCGCTACGCCCATCTCGCCTCCCACGACCTCGATATGTGCGTGCCTGTCCTGGAACGGCACCTCAAGTAAATCGCGGAACGCGCCGCAGTAGCGCGGCACTCACAATACTGTCCCAAAAAGAGAAAGCCCGGCTTTGAGCCGGGCTTTCCTTCCACTGACCGAGGTCAGGTCAGATTAGAAGTCACGCTGCAGGCGGAGGAAGCCGAAGACTTCTTCGTCGCCATTGTCCTGATCTTCGTAGTTGATCGTGAAGCGAGTGGCGAGACCTTCGGTGATCTGGTAGTCGGTCGTGATACCAACGCGCCATGCATCGTCGTTGCCGAAGTTGTTGTTCTCGTTCACGTTACCGAAGTACTGAGCGCCAGGGGTGATGGCGAACTTGTCGTTCACGTTGAAGCGGTAGGACGCAGCAACGGTCCACTCGGAGTCATCCCAGTAGGCGTTCGTTTCGGATGCCCAGATACCAGCGATCTGGAACGTGCCCGGGCCGAGGTCTGCGGAAAGCAGGGCACGGATCGCGCCTTCTTCGGCTTCCGTGTCGTAGCTGCCGAGCAAGTCGAAAGCAACGCCACCGAGCGTAGCGGAGACGATACCGGTAACGCCGACACCGTTGTCCTTAGTCGTTGCGCCTTCGAGTTCGTCGACCGAGATACCTGCCTGGAAGGTGCCGCCATCGTAGATGTAAGCGAGCGAGTTGAATTCGGTGAAGTTGCCGAGCGTGTCGGTTTCGCCGTTCAGACCCTTATCCCACCAGCTGTAGAAGAAGCCGGCCTTGAAGCCGCCGAGCTGGATGTAGGCTTCGTCGACGTCGATGAAGCTGTCGCCTTCGTCGGTGTCGTTGTCGGCGTTGAACTCAGCAGCGAAGAAGCCGGTGAGCGTGCCGTATTCGGTGTCGCTCTTCGAGTCGAACGCGATGTAAGCGCGGGAGAACATGTCCCAGTCCGACGTACCGTTGCCGGAATCGTAGCGGCTGGTCACTTCGTCACGACCAAAAGTGCCCTGAACGCGGATGAAGCCGCTGATCTTGAGGCAGGTTTCCGTGCCGGGGATGTAGAAGTAGCCCGTGCCGAAAGCGTCGCAGACGCGGACATATTCCATGGGCTCCGGCTCGGCAGCGACAATCGCGTCTGCAGCCTGAGCGCCGGAGACTGCTGCGAGAGCAGCAGCGGAGCCGAGAAGAAGGCTCTTGATGTTCATTTCTGACCTCCAGTCAAAAGTTTAAAACGGGTCTGGGTTTTTTGCTGAAGGACAGCGTTCCCTGCCCCATCCCCAATGTTCAAGAAGTCGGACGATCAACCGCCCTTGCTTCCGGAGTTGAAAATACAAAACCGGGTGGGGCGCGCAACGACCAACTTACCAGATCGACTCCTTTGCCCTGCCCTTCCCTGATCCCTGTTGCTGAAACGACACAAAATCGCCCCAGACGGCCCGAGGAAATTAACAGAGCGTTAAGAAAATCCTTTAGCGACGAGGGGTTAGCGCAGGATGTCGGGCTGTGATCTGTGTCGGAAAGGGGCAAAAAATGGCCGGAAAGGGGGTCGAAACCGGGCGAAGCCCCTGCCCAAGTCCTATCTTTTCGAGAGCCATCGACGCGTCGATCCCGGGCCCGCGCATCGAAGTCGGGCCGCTTCCCGGCCGATTCACGGAAGAATCAGCGCACAGGGATTCGCGAATCGAGAAGCACTCACGAGCGCAATCGGAATAGCTGCGCCGGCTCCACTCTTTACCCGGAGTTTTAAAATTGAGCTCCATGACCGTGAGTGCCGTCGAGGCGACGCATGCCGCATCCCCGACGCCGGGGGTACCGTCAATCGCTTTAGACAAGGGAGATTTGCCCCCGAAGGGAAACTGGCCGCGACCGATGGTGATGATCACCACGTTCGCTCTATAGCCCTATATCCGCCCTCACCTATGAACACACTTTCTATGATTGCATCGGCTGCGCTGACTTGAGCAGGGCGACAAGCTGGCTCTGCTGGTTGGTGCCAGTCAGATCGAGAAATTGCTGGGCTTTCCGTGACCATTCCCCGGCAGGCCGGCCGGGTACGACCTCGGACGACCTGCTTGATGAACTGCTCGCCCTGATACCGGATAGCCCGACGACGGGGTCGAAATCGAACTTGAAAACGGTACCAGAAAATGGTACTGGACATCCCATGAAAAAGCGTCACAGAGCCACGCTGGAACTGATCTTCGCCCGCCCGGTCAGCGGCTCGATCCGCTGGGCCGACATAGAGGCGCTGTTTGTAGCCCTCGGGGCGGAGGTCAGCGAGCGGGAAGGTTCGCGGACAGGCGTGTTCCTGTTCGGCGAAGTGCGCGTCTTTCATCGCCCGCATCCTTCACCGGATACGGATAAAGGTGCGGTTGCCAGCATCCGTAAATGGCTGGACGAACACGGAGTAAAGCCATGAACAATGTCGTTGAAATCAATGGCGAGAAGGCGGTCATCGCCTTCGATCCCGAGATTCAGATGCTGCGCGGCGAGTTTGTCGCCCTGAATGGCGGGGCCGACTTCTATGCCGAGAGCGTCCACGATCTGATTGAGGAAGGCCGCAAGTCGCTGGCCGTCTATCTCGAAATGTGCAGGGAAAAGGGTATTGAGCCTCGCCGGAAGTTCTCTGGCAAGTTCAATGTCCGCCTCACCCCTGACGAACATGCCGCAGCAGTCATTGCTGCCGCAGCCGCGGGCAAGAGCCTGAATGAATGGATCGTCGGAACCATCAGGGAGGCCGCTGAATAACGGCAATGCTGCGCGTAGGAGCGCGCATCGGGCCGAACTAAACGGTTGGCCTGTTTGAAGGAGACAGAACACGCTTCGAGGTTGGCGAAGGCGAGGCTCGCATCATGGGACCGAAGTCCCGGCTGCTACATAGGCCTTGCGGCGGGAAGTGGCGGAAACTCAGTGCCCACTCAAGGACTGTATGGCGGAGAAGAAGGGAAACGCCATCAATTCCTCAGAGAGCCCGGAAAACCGCGATCTGTGGTCGCCAAACTGCGTCGTTTGTGTTGCAGTTACGTGTAGCACCGTTAAGGCAGTTTGCAGCGCGTTGCAACGGCTGCATGTTCTGGTCAAGGGCCGTTGTTCGTTCTACACGGTCTGCATGACCCAGCCGCCTTACGCCTTTAACAACTACCGCGACGATCACCGCAGCTTCGTTGAGGAAGTCCTTAGCCACAGAGAACGCCGGGACGCCCTTCTGGCGCGGATCGAGAACACTGCGAACCGGGTTAAACGACGCTTCCTCATTCGCCAGTTTCTCAGCGACGAAAATCTGAAGTTGCTCTATCTGCTTAAGAGCGTTCGAGCGAAAAAGCTGCTCGCGAGCTATCCGCCCGACGCGATGCGTGAGGTGGCCGCAAGAATGACGGCTACCTATCATTTCTCTGAAGCCGTGACAGCAAGGACGCATCAACCCGCCCCACACAAGCGACGCCGAACCATATATGCGTTTGGCCCGGGAAAGCATGCGCTGCAATGCATGGTGGCGGACCTCATCAAGGCGATGTTCCCTCTTCCCACGGGACGGCATTTCACGATAAATGGCGGTGTCAAAGCCGCCTTAGAGGCGGTTGATGAGCATGCCCGGCAAGGGTTCATTTACGCGATAGAACGGGACATCGAGCAATTCTATCCGAACGTGAACCTCCAAGGGCTTGCGAAGTTGCTGAGGCCACTACCGGGTTCGGTGGTGATGAATGTCATCGGGTATAGACACGGGTCTCCCGGTTCGTCTGATGCTCATTCTACCTCAGTTGATGATGCGCCTCTTCCCCCCAGAGGCTTACTGGCACAAGGGAGCGCTGCCTCACCTGTCGCCGCCGAAGTTCTTGCGGCAGACCTTCTTATGGGGATGCCCGATGATGTCCGTGTAGTGTCCTACGCGGATAACATTCTGATCCTCGGACGTGCTTTAGACAGTGTGCGGGCGGCCGACAGCTACCTTGTAGGTCGCGCAAGGGACCACGAATGTGGGCCTCTGGGACTGAAGGCTCCAAAGGAGTGCATCATCACCTCACCTGCGGGGATCAATTTCCTCGGTCATGACGGCTATGGGAATGGGGAGGGCATTGACTGGATGCCGGACATCCGGGCAACTAACCACATCCTACAAGCTATAGAACTGGCACCAACCGAGCGAGCAGGCGGACTAGAAAGGGTTCGCGAAACGATAAGGAGCCTCCACCACTGGCGACGGGGTTACATCTGGAAGGACGGCGAAGAAGAAACTAGCAGATATGTCGCCCAACTCTGGGCGAAACTTGCCTTCAACGCTCCCAGCCTTTCTCGTGATTACGTGAACGCTATGCGCAACATCGTTGAGTACTGCAACGTGGTGCAAACACGGACTGGCGAATATCCCGATCTAGCGGACCTGCTACCAGATTTCTCCGATCCTCACGAAGGGCTGGGCAAGCGTCCGACTTTCATCCGAGCCATTGAGCGGCGTCTAGGCCTTCGCCGCGATGGAGAAGAAACAATCACTTAGGTCTTTATCGAGTAAGCGAGATTGTATCTGTTGCAACATGTTGCAGGACCATCGGAATGCCGCAAGTCAGGGAGAAAGTGAAAACCCCGACGTTGAACGGCTCCATAGTTACGACGGGACAGCAACAAATACTGGCAACCCTGAACCTGCGCCCCCAGGATCGCTTCAGGAACCCAAAGTCGTATTTCCTCAGTCCAGAACACGACGTGGGCTATTGCTCGTTCAAGATCGATGCACCACCGCAGCCGGGCATCTACAGAATTTCCATCGGTGACAGCCTCGTCTATATCGGGCGTGCTGCAAACCTACGCAATCGGCTCTCTGCGCAGTACGGCAACGTCTCGCCCCGTCACCCCTTTGCTGGCGGTCAGCTTCAAAAGTGCAGGACGAACGCAAAAATCAATGCAGCGCTTTGTGAAGGCCTAAGCGTTTTTGTCCGGTGGGAGGTGACCGAAGACTATGTAGCCAGAGAGAGGGACCTTCTCAGAGACGTAAGTACTCGACCGCTTTGGAACAAAAGGGGCTAGAGGACGAGACCGTCGAGAATTTGAGGCTTCGTTATGACGCGGCGGACTTGTCACGCCGCGCCCAAGCCGCGAGTGGGGGGAGCCGTATCGCGTCCCTGGCTAAGAGCAATTTTACAGCTTCCCTAGATCTTCGCTTTTATCCTTTTGACCACGCCTTCGGGTTGGGGCCTGCGCACTTCCTTCAAAGGTACTCCCGGGGCGAGAACGAGGGTATTTGGTGCTTCGAAGCCAATACAGGCGTCGAATGGCCTCGGGTCACCATTGATTGTCAACAGACCGCAGTAGAGGCTGCTCCCGTCTCTCGCCCTTCTATCCGCTATGAACCGGCGCCCAGCCGGAAACGTGTACATGTTCAAAGCATGGTCGCGCACCAAGGTCACGCGGGTGAACTCGATTGCGTCGTAGCCGTCGGCGCTGGGCAGGATCGGATCGACGGCGATGCAGCCGGTCAACGCAAGTGTCGCAAGAATAAGAGCGCGTATTCTCATTTTTTGTCTCCGCCACCGACTGAAATGCGCACACCGGCACGAGATCGGGAGCCGTTGCCGGACGGGTTCAGGGCGGCAGAGTGCGGTCTCGAATTTCGCCTCTTCGGACATGCAAGCCGTTCCCGGCTCCAATCACCTGCAAGCACGTTGATGCTCATCTACATGCCCTCACCACGATAAATCTGATCAAAGGGAACTGCGACGCCTTCGGGGATTGGCGCGCGACTGAAGATGTCTGCAACTTCGGGGCCATGGCGGGCCCGTAGCTCACCCGCGAGATCAACCGGCACTAGAGACAGCCGGGCGAACCATTCTTCGCCTGTGACCGCGTATCGGTCCACAATGCGCCGCCATTGATCCGGTTCTTTGAAACGTCGATGCAAGGCCATGTGTATGGAGTGATTGAGGGTGTGGGGCTCCCAAGAATAGTAATTCTCGCTATGTAATCTCAGTTGCTCTGTCTGCCCGGAGATGCAACATGTTGCACCGCGCCCCGCCCAGCCGTTGTCAATCATAAACATGATTAGTTGCCAGCCGCGCACCCTCTCTTCGAAGGTGAAGCCGTTATAAACCGGCGTCGTGCCCCACACCCATTTGCGCAAGCCTTTCATTCCGCAGCACCCTCCATCGCCTCGACGTTGATCGCTTGCGCGGAAACGGGCGCAAGGAAGGCCATGACAGCCGCGACCTGAGCCGCGAGCGCTGCGACGATTTCAGGCTTCTGATGCCCGGAAAGATGGAGAGCGGCACGGACCTTCAGAGACCGTTGTCCAGTGCGCTTGGCTTGTTGCCTGCTACCGGACAGCCGCCAACCCTTCCGCCGGCGCGTACTGATCAATTCTGAGCCCGCGAGGGGAAACGCGTTGCCGGATGCCCGAAGAGGGTTTCTGTCATTTGGTAGCGGCGTCCTCTGTCCATTTCTGAAATGGGATGGGATCGACCGGTTTGGAGACCTGTTTTGGCTGGTCCTTCTTGGCCTGTTCCAGATGCTTGTTCCAGAGAATGTCACGGACGAACCAATCGCATTCCGGGGTGGTCGCAAGCAAAGCATCTCTCAGCCCTTTGGTTTCAAACACGACCGTGAGCGGCATTTCTTGATAGGGCTCGACCTGCATGACGAGACGGCTACTGTCGCGTATCTCTCTGACGAAGCCTTCAGGGGTGAAGGCGCGCACCGTCGTGCGGTCTGGCATGACTTTCCAAGTAGCCACGATGGGTTGGTTCTGATCGACCCGGTAGGTGATGTCTTTCCACTCCTCGCCGTTGACTTCCTCCCCGCCGAGAAACCGCCTCCACACGATCCCAACATCACCGGTATCTTTCCGGCAGTTCAGGCCGAGGGTCACGTCCCCGGCTTCGGATTGGATCATCACCAAAGCGATGCTGCTATCATTCATGGGATCGGTATAGAGCTTGACTTGCCACTTGCCGAAATCGGCAGCAGAAGCCGTCCCACCAGCGCCAAGCGTAGCCGTCATCCCCATGAACAATGCTACCGATGCTGGTGCAACACGGTGCACCAGTTCCAACCAACGACCGCCTCTCGCTTCGAATGTCGTGAACAAAGTCCTGCCCCCAATGGGGTGGTCATCGCGGTACGTCCCCGCGAAGTTGCCCCTTCGATCCTTTGGTGATCGGGGAGTTAGTAACCGCATGACACGGCCCCACGGCCTTTAGTTCCGGAGAACCTGTTGCATACGCCGCAGGCTCCCCGACCCTACAGGTCGAAGAGTGGTGCCGTATCGGCGGCACCAGCCTAGTCATGAGGGGTTACTACGCCCCGAAGCAGCACGTACTGCTTCACCTGTTATTTGGCGTGAATTGTTTGAATTGTCAAAGGAATTGCGCTTGCAGGCGTCGAGTGACACTGGCAATTTGCGCGTGCGCTGTTCGTCGGGGGCAAGCATGAAGATATATCCGAAACCAATGCAAATAGGCGATGAGGAAGGCTTCTCGGCGGAAAAGGACCTTTTCGGTCGCGCGCAACTTGCCGGCGGTATGAGCAATCTTGTCAGCACGGTGGAGGACCCGCTCGTTATCGCATTTGACGGCGCTTGGGGGTCCGGGAAGACAACCTTCCTCAGGATGTGGGCGGGGGAACTGCGAAAAGTCGGATTTCCCGTAGTCTTGTTCGATGCGTTTGAGAACGATTACGTCGAAGATGCGTTCGCCGCTTTGGCGCGTGAACTGGTGGAACTGGCGGAGGATAAAACTTCCGTCGGAAACAAGGCTGCACAATCTTTTCGAGAGAAGGCAGTCAATCTGGGCTCATTGTTGCTCCGAGGAGCGGCCAAGGTGGGCACTAAGGCTGCGGTTCGAGCAGCGACAGCCGGAATACTGAAAGCGGAGGACGTAAAAGAAGTTGCAGAGGACCTCACCTCCGAGGCCGAGACAATGGCAGAAGCATATATGAACCAGCTTTTAGACCGGCCGCGAAAGCAGAAAGAGACGGTGGAGAGTTTCCGAGATGCGTTGACGGCACTCCCCTCCCTCCTCGCCCCGGCAACCGAGGGAGAGAAGCAAAGACCGCTGATCTACATCATCGATGAATTGGACCGATGCAAACCGCTTTTTGCATTGGCGCTGCTCGAACGTATCAAGCACTTCATGTCGGTCCCCAACGTGCACTTCGTGCTCGGCACCCATCTCCGGCAACTGGAAGGGTCGGTTCGCTTTGCATATGGCAGCGACATCGACGCCTCCGCCTATCTTCAGAAATTCATCAATTTGACGATTTCCAACGTGGAGTTCGAGCAAAAGCACCAACCGAGTGACTTCAATAAATATGCAGATTTCCTCGTCAAAGAACTGGGACTGCGAAGCGGTTCGAATAGCCCTTTGCAGCCCGCCATTGAGACCATTATTCGCATAATCCGATATGACGGGATGAGTTTCCGCACCCTCGAACGGGCATTTACAGTGCTGGCGTTGGCGGTCTCATTCACCCCGAGTAACCACCTCCAACTCGGAGGCGTCATGGGAGGGCTGGTCATGATGAAGTTATCTAGACCGGACCTATTCCGGAAGGCGAAGCGCGGTGTCCTCACGCTCCCCGAAGTGAAGGCCTTCCTGAGATTTGCGCCAGAAGAAGACGCCGACCAAAAAATGGGCTGGGAGGAGATGTGGTGGACCTATCTGCTAAGTGACACCGTTCCCGACCATCTGTCGGACTTTGGCAGGGAACTTCGGGTTCAGTACCATATTCGCGACCGGAGCGATGTCATACGCTACACCGCAAATAACGTTATCGACCGCTTGTCTCCTCCTTCACGCTAGGCAGCGAGAATACGGTAAACCGACGCGCGTCCGATCCCGAGTTGCCGAGCGATCTCACTCGCTCCGACGCCAGCCTCTTTCAACGCAAGGATTTCCTTTTCCTTTCGCCGCGCCGTAGGTGCCCGGCCCTTATATTTGCCAGCCGCCCTGGCCGCAGCGATCCCTTCCCGTTGCCGAACAAGCATGATGCTACGCTCGAACTCGGCCATCGCAGCGAAGACCGTCAGCAGCATCTTGCCGGACGGTGATTTCGTGTCCACCGCGCCACCGCCGAAATCCAGTATCCGCAGCGCCACGCCTTTCTTCTCTAACTGCTCAACAAGTGAAAGCAGGTGCGCCGTTGAACGCGCCAGCCGGTCGAGCTTCGTCACGCACAGCGTATCGCCCTCCCGGACGAACTCCATCGCCGCCTTCAACTGCTGCCGCTCACCTACCGACGAAATCTGTTCGCTGAAAATTTTGGTGCAACCCGTTGCATCAAGGTCGCGGATTTGAGCCTGAAGCCCTGCCTCCTGCTCCGCCGTGGAAGTTCTCGCGTAGCCGATTAACATTTAACCCTCTGTTTCTCATATGTTTTTACACATAATGAGAAACTGTCTCAAAAACGCAAGAGGTAAGTTCATTGAGACAGGAGCTAAATGCGTGGATGCCGTCTCACTCGGGCAAGGCCATGCGGGACGAGAAAGGAAGCAGGTCTGCCGATTTGAAGTCGCTGCCTAGAGGGCCACACCATCCTAGAATTGCCCGCGACATTTCAGTGGATCGCAGGCCGCGTCCGTTGCAGTCGCCACCATGTGTTCCTATATTGTTCTAAATTTCCGGAGGGGACACATTGGGAGTAGCGGAAGAATTTGCGGAATTTAAAGATGGGTACAATATTGGAAAGGATAAAATCTCTTCCATTTCCTACCGCTACAAGCGGATCACAGGTCAGCTAAACTGGGACTTCCGTTCATTATCGAATGATACGGCCAATAGCCTGTATGTCGGTTCATACGGTCGCGATACCGCCGCAAAAGGTGTTAGTGACTTGGATGTGGCGTACGTCCTACCGCCGGGGTTATACGCGCAATACAACGCCTATGTCTCGAACGGTCAGTCCGCACTCCTTCAGGCGGTAAGGAACTCAATTAAGAAAACCTACTCAACATCCGAGGTTGCCGGCGACGGCCAAGTCGTAGTCATTAACTTCAACGATGGCATCACGTTCGAGGTGCTACCAGTTTTTAACAATCAAGCTGGCACGTGGACATATCCAAACGCGAACAATGGCGGGAGTTGGCAGACTTGCAACCCACGTGCCGAGATCGATGCAATCCATACTCGCAACCTCGCTACCAACCGAAACCTGAAGCACTTGTGCCGGATGATGCGGGTATGGCGGGATCACAACGACGCACCCATTTCAGGTGCATTGATCGACACGCTGGCCTATCAGTTCATCGAGACGTGGGGATACCGGGACAAGTCGTTCCTGTACCACGACTACATGGCCCGCGACTTTTTGAAATATCTTGCCGATCAGGACAAGAGTAAGACCTACTGGCGCATGCCCGGCAGTGGTTCCTACGTTTGGAAGAAGGGCAACTTTCAGTCGAAGGCCCTCACGGATTACAACATCGCCGTTGCGGCTTGCGGTCTTCAAAAAGAGGAGGAAGGCCATCTGCGCCGAGCTAAATGGAGGTCGGTCTTTGGCCCAACATTCCCAACTTGAACCGGAACGCTATGCACTCGAAAGCCAAATTCGGGAGTGCTACGGGCGATGTGCATACACGCACAAGACGCATGAGAAGATGGCAGAACGGCTTCATACCCGGCACAAGCGTGGGAAATGGGCTAACATTATTCTGTCATCGTTGATTACGGGCGGTGCGGTCAGTGTGGTCTTCGCCGAGGGGTCTGCGTGGGAAGAGTACGCAGGCTACGCCACCGCCTTTCTTTCGGTCCTCAGCCTTATTTTCAATGCGTATTTAAAGGATTTGGACCCCGGCGCACTTGCACAGCGCCATCGTGAAGCTGGATCGGACATCTGGAACATTCGGGAGGCCTACCTAAGCCTCATCACGGATATATTGGATCAGGGCTCAGACCTAGCCGCACTTCGTGAACGGCGGGATGGTTTGCAGGCGGCGCTACATAAAATTTATCACGCAGCGCCACACACAGACGGGAAGGCTTACGGCAAAGCGCAGGACGCGCTGAAAAACAATGAGGACCTAACCTTCACCGAGCATGAGATTGACGTGATGCTACCTGCAAGCCTGAGACGGTCAGGGCGGAAGTGAGCGCAGGCGAAAAAGGCGAGGCGAAGCTGCACTTCACAAACAATGGCGATGTGTGGCGCGTCTCGAATAGAAGAGTTCAATAGATGACAAACCTAACCTCAGTAGATGACGTTGTGAGAATGTCGATTGAGGATTTGTTTCCAGACCAATCAATCCCAGATCAGCACAACCACCTTGGTAATGGCAAGCAACACAAGGCCCCAGACCATTTGATCCTCAATGGTGAAATCGCCATCGAAAGGAAATCACGGAACGTTGTCGATCAATCTCAATTTTACGAGAAGCTGCAAGAAATCGCCGCCCAGCAAGGCACACCATTCTGGGCGGCCGGCAGAATGAATTTGAAGGCGGTGATTAGGCAGCTACCCGATCCGGAAGGCGCCACAAAAATGATGACCGACTTCATGATGAACCAAGTCATGAAATCAGTACGAAAAGCCGAGAAGAAATTCGAGGAGTATGAGAAATTCGTGCCGAAGGACGGGCAACTACGCGTTCTGATTATCTCCGATAACACCGAAATTAAAGAGGGAACGGCATCCGTTGAGTATTTTTTTGGTCGGAAGATGGGAGCGCTTAGCTCCACCGATGACCGGGCACAAATTCTCGATGCGATCTTCTACATAAAGGACCCGCGATATACGTTAGACGAGCGAGACAGCTACTGGTTCAAAGCGCTGGTCAGAGAACGATTACCTGCCGACCGGGTGCAAAAAGCAAATGGCCTTGCAGCGGCGCTGCATCACCGAATTGCTCATTACGAACCGTATTTCCAAGCCGCCAGTGCGTTCACCCATTCATCGTTTCGAATATGCCTCGTTTGACGCACGCAAAAAGCTCGCTCGCGTATGTACGGGATCAATCCTCGTTCGCGCGTGCAACAGGTTGCAGGCATGATGTTTGCCGAGCTCATTAGCGAAACGACCGTTTTCCCCTCGGTCGGCCCATCTTTGTCCCTTACCGCCAACGGAGAGAACAATGGGTCTTCATCGTTTGATCTCGTGCAGCTATCCCGCCTATGCAAGGCTTCTCTGCGTCCAGAAGTCGCGAACGCGCATGTTGAATGCCATGCTTGATGCGCTTTCATTGAAGTAGCCGGATCGTGCGTCACTTGGCAGGGCAGCAAGCGCCGCCTCGACTTGCACAATAAAATTCGGAACGGCTTGCATGTCGAGGACGCGGCTCATCCCGTCCGGATCGGGAAGCGTCCTCGCGGTCTTCGCCATGTTCATTGCGGCGTGAAAACGTGTGACGTATTGGCGGGTCCGAATTGGAATATTCAACAAGTCGAATGCCATTGCGACCGCATCAGAGTGGTAGAGGGGTGTGCCATTGGGGGCAACCAGCTTGCCGTCGGTGGGCAATCGCGCCAATCGAAGAATTTGCGCCCGTCCGTGTGCGTCCAGATCGGCCAGCTTCCGCAAGCCAATTCGCTTGATATTGCGTTCAGTCGCTAACAAGGGTGTAGGCGCATACCTTGCTCCCTCACCAAAAGACGAAGCCAATTCCTGACACATTTGCCACGCCTTCTGATCATATGCGAAGTCGTAAAATCGCCTAGCGATAGCAATTGTCGCATCCGTCGGAGAACGAAAGGTCGCCTCCCAGCAGTCCACAGGGAACTTCCGCATCAAGTGCCGCAAGCATCGAACCGCGTAGCCCCCATGTTCGGGCAGAGCGACGATGCTAACGTTCGCAACGGGACTTTCTTCCGAATAAATCGCGTCGGCCATAGCCACGCTGCGCCCCTGAATACGGGCAATAACAACATGATCCGGGGTCCATCTGTATGGAGCGCGCGTCCGTGGGTCTAATATGAAGCGAGCTTCCTTGACCTTCTTTGGTAACGACTTGGCGAAGCCCGTAGCGGCTTTGAAATCATCGACAACAAATTCAACCCTATCCATACCCGATCCCACGCTGCAACCTTCCGGCGACGAAGGTACGCTGGATAAGGCGAAGCGGCTAGAGGGAGCCAGAGTGATTGGTCAAGCGCTTCCGATGACGTACCTTTGCCAGATTGGCATCGTGGCTCGCTCTCAAGTCCCCAGTGATATGCGAAAGATCGAACTTCGGCAGCACTAGTTTCTCAATCCAAGGCTTCAGTGTGTCGGCCTCGAAGCCCTGCCCATATGACCGGCTTGTTTTCATGGCGCGGGACCAGCCTTGAATGGCTTCGGCATAATTCTCAGGCACTTGCCCGCGATCAAGCCCATCCTTCAGTGTGTGCCGAAACATATGAAAGCAGGTCGCGGTGTCGATGTCCTTGATCCCACACGCCTTCAGGAAGGTGCCGAAGCGCTTCGAGAAGATCACCGTCTGCGTGCCGTCAGCGCCTTTTTGAACGTCTGGGAACAGGGCGCGGCTCTTTGATTTCCGCTGCTCTTCCACGAAAGTTAAGAAACCAGCCTTCAGCAAAGCTGAATGCAACGGCACCTCACGTCTACTGTAGGCGTTCTTACCCTGACGTTTACTGAGATCGAGGTAATGCGTACCTTTTTCGCTGACGCGGACGTTGTCCGCCGTTAGGCTAAGGATTTCACCTTCGCGCATACCGGTAAAGAGGCCCAACAGGGGCACCCAGTATCGGCTTCTCTTGACGATGTTTGGTCCGGGGGTTGCAAATCCGCGCTCGTCGTCCTTGCACCCGCGATAGATCGGCGCATTGAATATGGCCGCGAGTTGTTCAGGGGTGAAAGTTCCGCGCAACTCGTGCTTGGCAGGTCGTTTGCCGCGCGGCTTGATGTCGGTCACCACAAGGTCTTTGGTCATCTTCTCGTTGCTGGCCCATGTGAAGAGCCGCACCATCAATGCAACATAGATCGCCTGTGTGCCATAAGACATCGCCGGGAGGCCGTTCTGGCGAGCATATTCGATGATCTCATCTATGCTCGCGTCGGCGGACGGCGCACCCTTCTTCTTCGCGTAGTTCGGTGGCAGTTTGGCCACCGCGTCGCGGAACGCGAAGCATCGCTCGCGCGTGATAGCCGCGATTGGGGTGTCGGCTCCGAAAAAGCGCTTAATGACCTCGAAGATCGCTCGGTACTTGGCTTCCGTTTTCGCCGCCTTCGGTTCAAGGGAAATCACCCGATCCCAGAACAGAGCGATGGCTGACGCTAACGAAACCTTTGGTTTTTGGGCATCCGCTACCCGCGCCGCATCGTCCTCGCACAAGCCAATAAAGGCTGCATCTCGCGGATCGTCAGAAAAGTCACCGTCAAACCGCGCCAATTCGATGCGGCCCGCCGCCGCAAGAGCGCGACGAACCATTTGCAACAGTTGCGCATCCACGCGCTGATGATCCCGCACGCTGTAGCCGTATCGGCGCAACGCACTCAGCGTGGCTGCGTGAACACGCTGATCGGCGGCAAGGCTCTCCGGATCAAGCAAATCGCCAATGTCGCCGCTCATCTCCTCACGAACATCGGAAACTGCCTCCGGGGGATATTCCCGCGCGGTCCGCTTGCTTTCCGGATCAGAGATGCGCTCCATCACCAAGGCACGCGCAATGGCAACAGCCTCTTCCTCGCTGACCTTTAAGACATCCTGCGGCACGTCTGAGGCAGCCACACCGAGGACCAAATCACGCCGACGCCGTATTTCGGCAAACTCGGCTTGGAGCTTAGCCATTTCAATGTGAAACAAGCCCAGCGCCGCTTTGTAGTCGCCGGTTTTGAGACTGATGGGGATTTCGCGCCGCCCGAACCGGTCAACAAGGTCCGTTGGAACCCTTATGCGAAGATACCAAACGCGGCCACGCTGCATGAGGCCCGGTGGTTTTGCCATGTCGTCCATGCCCGTGCGTGTAGCACGATTGTGTTGCAGTTGACGACAAAACCTTTCGCCTAAAGGCCGAAATCCAGCGTTTCTGGGGGTTTTTAGAGGGAAATGGCGGAGAAGAAGGGATTCGAACCCTCGATACCGTTTCCGGTATACTCCCTTAGCAGGGGAGCGCCTTCGACCACTCGGCCACCTCTCCGTTAGCGCCTGACTAGTGTCACCGCGTTTCCAATGCAAGATTTTTTTGTCGAATTTCGGGAAATCATCCCATTTTCATCCGCTTCGGCGCGGTCACCACCCGATCGGGATATGGTGAAATCGTGTTGCCCGGGACTAAGAGCTGGGAGAAGCCCCTTCGAGGCGGCTGTTCTTCTACCGATTCTTCATCGCATCGATTCCGCTTCGCCTTCTTATGCGATAAGTTCCGCCGGCATTTCCGAACGGAGTACGTTTTACCAACATGTCCGCATTCTCACGCTTCACGCCACTCGTCCAATCCCTGCCGGCTACCGTCCCCTTCGTTGGCCCTGAGGCGCTCGAGCGTCAGCACGGCCGCGAGGTCGCGGCGCGCATCGGCGCCAATGAGAGCGGGTTCGGCCCGGCACCATCCGTGTTGCTGGCCATTCGTCAGGCGGCCGATGAGAGCTGGAAATATTCCGATCCCGAGAATCACGATCTGAAGCAGGCGCTCGCCGGCCATCTTCGTGTCCCAGCCGCCAATATCGCGATCGGAGAGGGAGTCGACGGCCTGCTCGGGCAGATCGTGCGCCTCGTCGTGGAACCGGGCATGCCGGTCGTGACCTCACTCGGAGGCTATCCGACCTTCAACTATCATGTCGCAGGACATGGTGGACGGCTGGTCACGGTCCCCTATGCCGGCGATCGGGAGGATATCGATGGATTGCTCGCCGCCGCGAAGCGCGAGAATGCGGCGCTCGTCTATCTCGCCAACCCCGATAATCCGATGGGCAGCTGGTGGCCCGCCGAACGCGTGATCGCCTTTGCGGACGCTCTGCCGGAAACGACACTCCTCGTGCTGGACGAAGCCTATTGTGAAACGGCGCCGCGGGAGGCAATTCCTTCGATCGAGAGCCTGATCGACAGGCCTAACGTCATACGCACGCGCACCTTTTCGAAGGCCTACGGACTGGCCGGGGCCCGCGTCGGTTACGCGCTGTCGACGCCCGGGACGGCTCAGGCCTTCGACAAGATCCGCAATCATTTCGGAATGAGCCGAATCAGCGTGTCGGCAGCGATTGCCGCACTGGCCGACAAGGAATACTTGAAGGAAGTCACGCGCAAGATCGCGAATTCACGGGAGAGGATCGGCCGGATCGCTGCCGACAACGGCCTCGTCCCTCTTCCCTCAGCCACGAATTTCGTGGCTGTCGACTGTGGAAAGGATGCGGCCTATGCGCGGGCGATCGTCGATCGGCTGATGAGCGATCATGGCATTTTCATCCGCATGCCCGGGGTCGCGCCGCTCAACCGCTGTATCCGCATCAGCACTGCGCCCGAAACCGAACTCGATCTTCTTGCGGCCGCGCTTCCGGAGGTGATCAGGAGTTTGGCTGCCACCTGAACCGGCGGCAACCGCCACGCATCAGTGCATCGTCATCCATTCGCGTGCTGCGCGCAGCGCGGCGGCGAGATCCGCCTTGCTCATCGTGGCCGCGAGGTCGGCTCGCAGGTCGGCCGCACGGTCCGAGCCCCTGATCGCGGCGATGTTCAGCCACTTGTGCGCGGCTACCAGATCCACGGGCCTGCCGCGGCCCGTCGCATAGGCGAGGCCCATCTCGCACAGAACGTCGGCGCGGTTGCCGCCGCCGATGGCGTCATCCGAAACGATCTCAATGTTAAAGAGTGCCATTTTTCTTGTCCCTGTCTTTTCTTCGTTTGAGCGAAGCGGCCCGCCCGTGGGGGCGAGCCCGGCTTCAGCTGGTATTCCTGGTCCCTGTTTCATCGAGCCTCTTGGCGGGCTTTCCGGGAAATCGCGCCGTCTTCTGCAGCGTCGCTTTCCGGTTGGTCGGCGGCTTGTTTCGCCGCTCGTCTTATGGATGTGAATATGCCTGACGGCCTTCAATGGCCGCTTAAAATCCATGCTTAATTTGACGCAAACAAAGTGCAAATGCTTGGTAAACTTGGGTTTTCGTTAAGCATCGCAGGCCCTGCAAAGGCACGCATTCGCCTCGAATTTTACGAAAATTTCACGTTCGGATTTCAACCGAACGCTAACCATGAGAACAACTGCTCTTTCAAGGACGGTGCCGCCGCGCGCGCAAGAAGCCCCTTGGAAGGCAGGGCAACGCCCGGATATTTACCTTTACGTACGCGTAATATACTGTCTGTGCCGGAGTGATCTTCATCCGCCCGATAGCCCGTGCGGCAGCAAGAGTTCGCGCTCCACAGGGAACAAGCACGCGGCAGGACCGAAGAGCCTGCCGACTTCGGAGGAAATTGCATGATTCGCACATTGCTCGTCGCAGCAGCGCTTGGCTTTGCAGCAGCCGCCCCGGTCCACGCTGCCGAACCGATCCTCGGCAAGTGGAAGACGGCGAGCGGCTCCACCGCGGAAATCGCGGCTTGCGGCACAGCCTTCTGCGTCACGCTGAAGACGGGCAAGCACGCGGGCAAGCGTGTCGGTTCGCTGTCCGGAACCGGCGGCAGCTATAGCGGCGTGGTCACCGATCCCGAAAGCGACAAGACCTATAGCGGTACGGGGTCGGTGGACGGCAATCTGCTGAAGATGCGGGGCTGCGTGCTGAAGGTGCTTTGCAAATCGCAAACCTGGACGCGTCTTTAAGCCTCCGCAGCAAGAACACGGGCGGCGCTGCACCAGATACGCCTATGGAGGGGCATTGTTCGCCCCTCCCGCGCCCCCGCATTAGCGGGCGCGCTGGCCGAATAGGACCTTCTGCGCCTCTTCGTCCTCGGCGAGGCTTTTCTGGCGAGCCCGCTCTTCCTTGCCCACTTCGATGGCCTTCTTCACCGCGGGGCGCGCAAGTACGGCGTCGAACCAGCGCTTCAGGTTAGGGAATTCGTTGAGGTCCTGGCCCTGGTTCTCGTGCGGAATCACCCAACCGATCGCGGCCATGTCTGCGATCGAGTAGTCGCCGGCGAGGAACGGCCGGTCGGCGAGCCTCTTGTTCATCACGCCGTAGAGGCGGTTCACTTCATTGGTATAGCGGTCGATGCCGTAGGCGATTCTTTCCGGGGCATATTGGCGGAAATGATGTGCCTGCCCCGCCATCGGGCCGAGGCCGCCCACCTGCCAGAAGAGCCACTCCTCTACCTCGACGCGGGCGCGCTCGTCGGACGGATAGAACTTGCCGTATTTGCGGCCGAGATACTGCAGGATCGCTCCTGATTCGAATACGAAGATGGGCTCGCCGCCCGGACCGTCCGGATCGACGATCGCCGGCATCCGGTTGTTCGGCGAGATCTTCAGGAAGTCCGGCTGGAACTGATCGCCCCGGCCGATATTTATGTACTTGACGACGTAGGGAACGCCGAGCTCCTCCAGCATTATGGTGATCTTCCAGCCGTTCGGCGTGGGCCAGTAATAAAGCTCGATCGGAGCGGTCATCGCGTCTCTCCTGATTTGTCGGAAGGACAGACTTAGGAACACGACGGCTCATCGGCAAGGCCGCAGTCCGGCGCGCATTCGTTTAAGTGCATGATCGTTCTCCCTAAACCGCTGCACATCTCCGGCGCTGCTTAGATGAACGCCAGATGAACGGACGTCTCAGCCAGAGTTCAGTTTGGTTGTGCGAAAAGACGATCAATCGATTTGAACGTGTCTCGCTTCAACGGACGGAACCATGGACATTCTCGCTCGCCGCCTCACCATTATCAGCCTGCTCATGGTCGTCTTCGCGATGACGCTTGCCGCCGCAGTCGGCGCCGACACGGAACGCCGCCGCCAGAACACCTATATCGGTTCGCTCACGGATTGCACCGCTCACACGGCGCAATACTGCCAAGCCAAACTCTGAAGGAAGCTGTGGAATGGCCGCGCTCGTCTCCTCTGCCATTCTTTCGCTCAGGCTCCTGATACTCGCGGGCCTGCTGATCGCTCCCATCGGAGCGGTCGCTTACAGCAAAGCCGCCGGTTACGGCATCGGCAAGAACGGTGCCGGCTTCGTTCTTTTCGTCACCCTCCAGCGCCAGGCGATGAGCTGATTTCGAGACGCCGCCTTCGGTCCTTGCATATCGGTTGAAAGTGCGCTCCTCTCCTGATCGGGAGGACCTGTAAGCCATGCCCGCATACGCTATCTATTTTGCCGCAGCTCTTGCCGAAATCGCCGGGTGCTTCGCTTTCTGGTCCTGGCTGAGACTTGGCAAATCCACGCTATGGTTCATTCCCGGCATGGCTTCGCTTGCGCTTTTCGCCTGGCTGCTGACGATGGTGGACGCGGCAGCGGCGGGCCGCACCTATGCCGCCTATGGCGGCGTCTACATCGTCGCGTCGCTCTCTTGGCTCTGGCTTGCCGAAGGCGTCCGGCCGGATCACTGGGACATGACGGGCGCCGCCGTGGCGCTCGCCGGCAGCGCGATCATTCTCGCGGGGCCGCGCTGAAGTACAACGTGCGGCGCTGTAGAACAAAAAACAGCACTCTTGTCGTTTGCTTGTCGAAAGGTGCTGCATATAATGCGACATGAACAAGCGAATCTCTTCACACTCCGTCCTCTCCGTCGCCACCCCTGAACCCTTCGAGCCGCAGCTCTTCGACGATGCGACCCAGGCCGTCGATTGTCTGGAAGCGCTCTACGAACGCAACACTCGCTTCCTCTGCGAAGCCTTCGAAGGTCTCGGGAAAAGCGGCAGGCCCCTCACTCGTTTCCGCGCCTGCTATCCGCAGGTCAGCATCGAGACGAGCAGCTTCGGACATGTCGATTCGAGGCTTTCCTTCGGCTATGTCAGCGCGCCCGGCGTCTACACGACGACCATCACCCGGCCCAAACTGTTCCGGCACTATTTGAAAGAACAGCTCGGCCATCTCATGCGCAACCACGGCGTCGCCGTCACGGTGTCGGAATCCTCGACACCGATCCCCCTCCATTTCGCCTTTGGCGAAGGGGCGCATGTCGAAGCGTCTGCGGCCGACGGCATCGACATTCCGCTGCGCGACCTTTTCGACGCGCCGGATCTTACGACCACCGACGACGAGATCGCCAACGGCTCCTACGAGCCGGGTCCGGGAGAGCCGTCGCCGCTCGCGCCCTTCACGGCGCAGCGCATCGACTATTCGCTCGCGCGCCTCAGCCACTATACCGCGACCAGCGCCAGGCACTTCCAGAACTTCGTGCTTTTCACAAACTATCAGTTTTATGTCGACGAGTTCTGCGCCTGGGCGCGCCAGCAGATGGCGGAGGGCGGCAACGGTTACACCGCCTTCATCGAACCCGGCAACATCACCACCCCCGCGGGTGCCGACCGGCCGGATGCCGACTATTCGCTCGCCCGCCTGCCGCAGATGCCCGCCTATCATCTGAAGAAGAAGGGGCACGGCGGCATCACTCTCGTCAATATCGGCGTCGGCCCATCCAATGCCAAGACGATCACCGACCATATCGCCGTGTTGAGGCCGCATGTCTGGCTGATGCTCGGCCATTGCGCGGGCCTGCGCAACAGCCAGCGGCTCGGTGATTACGTGCTGGCGCATGCCTATATGCGCGAGGATCACGTGCTCGATGACGATCTGCCGGTCTGGATTCCCTTACCGGCACTGGCCGAGGTGCAGGTTGCCCTGCAGGACGCCGTCGCCGAAGTGACGGGCTACAAGGGCTACGACCTCAAACAGATCATGCGCACGGGCACGGTCGCGACGATCGACAACCGCAACTGGGAACTGCGCGATCAGCGCGGGCCGGTCAAACGACTCTCGCAGGCCCGGGCCATCGCGCTCGACATGGAATCGGCTACCATTGCCGCCAACGGGTTCCGCTTCCGCGTCCCCTACGGGACGCTGCTCTGCGTGTCCGACAAGCCGTTGCACGGCGAACTGAAGCTGCCCGGCATGGCGAGCGCCTTTTACCGGACCCAGGTGAGCCAGCATCTGAAAATCGGTATCCTGGCCCTGCAGAAGCTGGCGGCGATGCCTTCCGAGAAGCTCCATTCACGCAAGCTCAGAAGCTTCTACGAGACTTCGTTCCAGTAGAGCCCGCATCCTGTCGCTCAGAAGCGTTTCACGCTTTCGGCCGCAGGAAGAGCGACAGCAGCGTGCCGACTACCGCGGACACGATGACCATGAGGTGGGCATTGACGCTGGCGCGGCCGAGCGTCTCGAGCGTCGCGTGATCCGCTCCGAAGGAAACCGCACCGGCGACGATCGCCGCTGCGTAGGTTCCCACACCCGCCGGCGCGTGCACCGGCAGGACGGAAGACAATTCGCCGCCGAGCGCCCCGCCGAAGGAGGCGGCGAGCGGAGCGACCCCCATGATCGCGAGCACCCAGGCGAGAACGACGACCTTTACCGCCCAGTTCAGCATCGTCATCGCCCAAGCCCGCAGGAAAGCGGGAATGTCGATCGGCAGGCCCGCCTCCACCTCGTCCAGATGCGGACCGACCTTCGCCGGCGCGAAACGGCGCATCCCGGTGAGAGCTTTCTCCTTCATGAGAAAGAAGGCAAGAGGCGACAGAAAAGCGACCAGCCAGAGAACCCAGCCGATCGCCCCTGGGCCCCGCCCGGCCACCAGACCCACCGCAGCGACGGTCAGCAGGGCGTGCAGGTCCAGAAGCCGCATGACGAAGAGCGCTGCGGTACCACGCACCAGCGGCACACCGAATTCGCTGCGCATGAGCAAGGGAAAGCTCGTTTCGCCCGCTCTGAACGGCAGCATGATGTTGAGCAGATTGTGAACCTGGGTCACCCGGAAGAGAGACAGAAACCGGCCCCTGGTTTCGCCCGGGAAGTAGTCGTGGATCCGATAGCAACGGATGAGATAGGTGGCGACGAGAAGCGCTAGCGCCGAGAGCACCGGCACGACGCCGATTTCGGCCCATTGCCGCAGCAATACCGGCCAGCCCCAGACCCACTCCACGAAGACGGCATAAGCCGCGATTGCCGCAGCGGAAATCAGTGCCAGACGGTTGCGCGCGAGCCACGACCGCCGGCTGCGCTCCCAGTTCGTATTCATCGAGACCGTTTTCCTGTATCAGCAATGCGATTCGACATTGGTTATAACCTCAGAAGTATGCAAGAAAACCTGCCAGCCCACCGGAGACTGCCCTCTTGAATCGCATCGAAGAACCCGTGAAGCCGATGACCGAAGTCCTGGAGGGTGTCGAGCTCTCCATAGTCGTGCCGGTGTTCAACGAGGAGGAGAGCGTCGGACCGCTCGTCACGCGCATCCGGGCGGCAATGGCCGGGTTCCTGAAGTCATGGGAACTCATCCTCGTCGACGACGGCAGCACGGACCGAACCCTGCCGAACGCGCGCAAGGAGCTTTCACACCCCGACCTGCAACTGAAGATCATCGAACTCCAGAAGAATTTCGGCCAGACGGCCGCAATGCAGGCGGGGATCGACGCGGCGTCCGGCCGGCTGATCGCCACGCTCGACGGCGACCTTCAGAACGATCCGGCGGACATTCCCAACATGGTCGCGGCGATAGAAGAGCGCGGGCTCGACCTCCTTGTCGGCTGGCGGCAAAACCGACGCGATGCACTGATTCTGAGGAAGATCCCGTCCTGGTGCGCCAACGTTCTGATCGGCAAGATCACGGGCGTGAGATTGCACGACTATGGCTGCAGCCTGAAGATCTACCGCGGTTCCATCATCAAGCAGGTGAAGCTGATGGGGGAAATGCACCGCTTCATTCCGGCCTGGGTGGCGGGTGTCGTGCCGAGCAGTCGGATCGGCGAGATGCCGGTGACCCATCACGCGCGGCATTACGGCAGCTCGAAGTACGGGATCTCGCGCACGTTCCGCGTTATTCTCGATCTGCTCGCGGTCTTGTTCTTCATGCGCTACAAGGCGCGGCCCGGGCACTTTTTCGGCTCCATCGGCCTGGCTGCCGGCGGTCTCAGTGTGCTGATCCTTCTCTATCTAGCGATAGACAAGTTCATCTTCGGCAACGACATCGGCACCCGTCCGATGCTGATCGTCGGCGTGATGCTGTTCCTCTCTTCGGTCCAGCTGATCACCACCGGCATTCTCTCGGAGATGATGGCGCGCGCCTATTTCCGCGACGATGAAATGACGAGTTACATCGTGCGCCAGACTTTCGAGCGGGAGCAGCCGCGTGCTTGAAGCGGTCAATCGACGCCCTGGAGCGGTCGTCCTGGCGGTTGCCGGCTATTTCCTGCTGTGCATCATCCTGCGGGTCTCCGTCTCGAGCTCGCTGGAAATCGACGAGGCGGAACAGGCATTTCTGTCTCAGTTCCTCGCCCTCGGATACGGACCGCAGCCGCCCTTCTACAATTGGCTGCAATATGGACTGGCAGAGGTGATCGGGACCTCGCTGGCGACGATGACCATCCTCAAGAACGGGCTCCTATTTCTCTGCTGTCTGTTCTACGGCCTTGCGGCACGGCTGGTATTGACCGACCGCCGTCTGCCCCCGATCGCAATGCTCGGCGTTCTTACGCTGCCCCCGATCTTCCTACTCGCACAGCGCGATCTTTCCCACACGGTCGCAGCACTCTTCGCCGTCTCGCTGTTTCTCTACAGCTTCCTGAAGACGCTGAAGCGGCCCAGCCTTTTCTCCTATATTCTCACCGGCGTTGCGGTGGGTATCGGCCTGATGGCGAAGTACAACTTCGTCCTCGTGCCGGTCGCGGCGATCGTCGCCGTTTTGCCGGAACGGGAGCTGCGGGCGCGGATACTCGACTGGCGCATTCTGCCGGCGATTGCGGTAGCAACGCTCATCGTTCTGCCCCACGCCTACTGGATGCTGCAGAATTTCGGTTTCGCCTCGGGTGGGACCTTGAACGAGATGAGGGAGCGCGAGGCGGAGGGATTTCTGCTTCAGGCCTTTTACGGCGTCTATTCGCTCGGCTCCGCCGTCATCGGCGGCAGCCTGGTGCCGCTGCTCGTATTCGGCCTCGTCTTCCGCGGCAAGTTCCGCGCGATCTGGCAGGCGGAAAGCCCGTGGAGCAGGATCATCGGGCGGATGCTCGCCCTTTGCCTGATCGCGGTCCTGCTGGTCGTACTCGGCGTGGCCGCCACGCATGTGCGCGAAAAATGGCTGGTCCTCTTCCTCGTTCTCATTCCGCTTTATCTCTGCCTGAAGATCGAGGCGGCGAATATCGACCTTACAGACAGCCTCAGGCGCTTCTTTCTGCTGGTCTTAGTCATCGTGCTGGGCGCACTCGTGCTCGTGTCGGCGCGAGCGGTCGTGCGGCCGTGGTTTGGTGACTATTCGAGGCTGAACATACCCTACGCCGCATTGGCCGAAGCGGTGGCACAGGCAGAAGGCCAGCCGGCGCTTATCCTCGCCAATGACAAGCAGATCGCGGGAAATCTCCGAATGCAGTTCAGCGGAGCACAGGTCACGATGCCAAGCCCCTCGAATGCGCTTCCGGTCGATATGTCGAAAAGGCCCCTTCTCGCGGTCTGGCATAACGACGCACAGCCGGAAGCACCCGTTCCCGACCTGTTGCGGAACGCTCTCTCCGCACTTGGCATTCCGGACGCGGCCGCGGCACCGCGCCACCTCGCGCTGCCCTATCTCTACGGGACCGGCGAGGACCGCTACAGCTTCAGCTATATCTGGGTCGCGGAATAGACGCGCGGGAAGCCGCTACACGGGGTTCCCGAAATTGCTCTCCTGCGAGCCGACCAGCAGCTTCAATTCACCGGGGTGAACGCGCAATGCGACCTTGCCGCTTCTGATCGGGATAAGCTCGCCGTCGATGACGCAGTTGATCTTCCGATCCACCTTCGGAAAGTGCAGGTCGACCGTCAGAGCGCTCATCTCGGTGATCAGCGTGCTGCTCCTGAATTTTCCGCGCAGGATGTCGAAGGAGAGCTTCGCCACGCCCGCAGGGCTTAGCGGCGGCGCCGTGTAGAAGCCAAGGTGGCCGCTCGTCAGGTCTTCCGCATACATCAGCGTGTCGTGGCCGAAATGGTTATTTGAAACGGAAATCGCCGAAACATGCCGGCGTTCGCGGTGCCCGTCCGCGTCGAATTCGATCTCGAAATCCGGCGGGTTGAAGATTACCCCGATGGCGGCGCGTACGCTGGCGCTGATCTTTCCGAGTCGCGACGCGAAACGATAGGACTGACGATAACGCACCATGCGGGCGTGGAGCCCCATCGAGAACTGATGCACGAATGCGCGGCCGTCAGCGCTGCCTATATCGGCATCGATGATTCGGCCATTGGCCAGCACCTCCGGAACCTTCCAGATATCGAGCGGCAGCTTCAGGGAGCGCGCGACGAGATTCATCGTCCCGGCGGGGACGATGCCCAGCGGCATGCCGGTTTTCCAGGCCACGCCTGCTGCCGCAGAAATCGTGCCGTCGCCGCCGCCGGCGACGATCGCGTCGAGATCGTCCCGTCCGCAAGCGGTCTCCAACGCGTCCCGCATCTCATCCGCTGCGACCACGGCGATCTCGATCTCGTGGCCGGCCGCCCGAAAGTCCTCCTCGACCTTCCTGCTGTAGGCATCCATGTCCGTCGTGCGGAAAGTTCCCCCATCTCGATTGAAGATGGCTTTGACTTTCAAGGGCTGCTGCCTCCGTCATGCGAGTGCGTTCAGCTTCTCAGATAAGAGCGGCAGCGGGGGTTTCCAGAGCTATGCGGACGAAAAGTGCGGGCGGCCTTATCGCCGGCCGCTTCGGCGTACGGAAGTTTCAACGAAGCGATCACGCGCGCTTGAGTTCTGGCCCCGAGCGGGATTCGAGCGGCTTCAGTGTCATGCGATCGCCGTCGCAGAGGACATTCTCGTCGCCCCAGGCTTTCAGGGCCATGATCACCGGTTTCAGGCTTTCTCCCCTCGGCGTCAAGGCGTAGTCGACACGCGGCGGAACGACCGGAAAGACCGTACGCGACAGAAGCGCCGCCTCCTCCAGCTCACGCAACTGCCTGGTCAGCATACGCGGCGTCACGCTCGGCAGCCTCCTGCGCAGTTCGTTGAAGCGCAGGACGCCTTCGCTCATCAGGTGATAGAGGATGACGCCCTTCCATTTGCCGTCGATGAAACTCAAGGTCGACTCGACCGGGCAGCCCGGAAATGTGTTCGTCAGCTTCGCGCGCGGCCGGGACATACGGTATCCTTTTCGACACTATAGGCCAAATTTGTGCATTCTTGTGTGCATTGAGCATAGGGGCCATGTAGCTCCTGTTCAATTTAAAAAGGAGCATTCCATGCGTGCCGTCGCCTACAAGACACCGCAACCCATCGCCAACGAGACCGCGCTGATGGACGTGGACCTGCCTGTGCCGACGCCGGGGGAGCGCGATCTCCTGGTGGAAGTCAAGGCGGTTTCCGTCAATCCGGTCGACACCAAGGTGCGCGCCGGCGTTCAGCCGGAGCCGGAGCAGCTGAAGGTTCTCGGATGGGATGCCGCCGGCGTCGTCAAGGCGGTCGGCCCGAAGGTTACGCTCTTCAAACCCGGCGACGAAGTGTTCTACGCAGGCGCCATCAGCCGGCCCGGGACGAATGCGGAGTTTCACCTCGTCGACGAGCGGATCGTCGGGCGGAAACCGCATTCGCTCGATTTCGCGGCCGCCAGCGCCTTGCCGCTTACGGCGATCACCGCCTGGGAGTCGATTTTCGATCGGCTCAGGGTCAATGATCCCGTACCGGGAGCAGCGAACGCGGTGCTGATCATCGGGGGCGCCGGCGGCGTCGGCTCGATCGCCATTCAGTTGCTGCGCGCTCTGACCAATGTCACCGTCATCGCCACCGCTTCACGCGCCGAAACCCGCGAGTGGGCCTTGAAGCTCGGTGCCCATCATGTGCTCGACCACAGCCGCCCGCTTGCGGCCGAGGTAGAGCAGCTCGCCCTCGGCGCGCCGGCCTTCGTGTTTTCAACGACCAACACCGACAAGCATTTCGACGAGATCGTCAAGCTGATCGCGCCGCAGGGGCGCTTTGCGCTGATCGACGACCTGGCGGTCCTCGATGTCATGCCGTTCAAGCGCAAATCCGTCTCGATCCACTGGGAAATGATGTTTGCGCGTCCGCTGTTCGGGACCCCGGACATGATCGAGCAGCACAACCTCTTGAACAGGGTCGCGGAACTGGTGGATGGCGGCAAGATCCGCACGACCTTAACGGAGACGCTCGGCCCCATCGACGCGGCAACGCTCAGGAAGGCGCATCAGATGATTGAAACCGGCCGCACGCGCGGCAAGCTGGTGCTCGCCGGATTCTGATCCGGTGGCGATGTGGGCCGTCTGCAAGGCCCCTCCCCAACCCCTCCCCACAAGTGCCACAAGTGGGAGGGACTGGGGAGGGGAAGTTCTTTGGTGCTTCTATCCGTGAATGATTTCGCGGTGGCGCTGGAGCCGGCGCCCGTAAGCCTGGCTCACCCGGTCGAAGATGATGGCGATTCCGACGATGGCGAGGCCGTTGAAGATGCCGAGCGTGAAATACTGGTTGGCGATCGCCTTCAAGACCGGCTGACCCAGGCCCTGAACGCCGATCATCGAAGCAATGACGACCATGGCGAGCGCCATCATGATGGTCTGGTTGATCCCGGCCATGATCGTCGGCAGCGCCAGCGGCATCTGCACGTTCTTCAGCTTCTGCCAGTTCGACGAGCCGAAGGCGTCCGCCGCCTCCAGCACATCCTTGTCGACCAGCCGGATTCCGAGATTGGTGAGGCGGATCATCGGCGGGATCGCGTAGATGACGACGGCTATAAGCCCCGGAACCTTGCCGATGCCGAGAAGCATCACGACGGGAATGAGGTAGACGAAGCTCGGCATCGTCTGCATCACGTCGAGCACCGGATTGACGATGTTCTGGAAACGATCGGAACGTGACATGATGATGCCCATCGGTATGCCGATCGCTATCGACAGGACCGTACAGACGAAGATCATCGAGATCGTCTTCATCGTGTCGTCCCACATGTCGAGATAACCGATGAGGAGCAGGGTACCGACGGCGCCGGCAACGATTTTCCAGTTGCGGCTGGCAAACCAGGCGATCACGGCAATCAGTATGAGAATGATCGGCCAGGGCGTTCGTGTCATGAACCGTTCGGCGTGGATCAGGAAGAACTGGAGCGGGTCGAAGAACGATTCGATCGCGTCGCCATAGGCGCGTGTGAAGCTACGGAACCCTTCGTCGATTATCTTCTTCAACTGCCGAAGCCGATCGTCGTCCATGTGCGGAAATTTGGTCAGCCATTCCATGTGTCGATTCCCCTTCGCACTCTTTTGGGCGGCTTATGGTTGTTATTGCTTTGCCGCCTGCCTCTTAACGCTAACGCGCGGTGTAAACGATGAAGCCGCGCAATCTTATTCTCAAACCGACATGCGGTGAACGAAATCTTGCGCCTTCCTTCGAAAACTACGCAGCAGAAAACAAAAAACGGCGCGCTTTTACGCGCGCCGTTCATTCGAGGCGAGTCGATCAGAGGGCAGCCTTGATCTTTTCGGCGACTTCGGGCGAGACCCACTTGGTCCAGAGGTCCGGGTTTTCCTCGAGGAAGTGCTTCGCGCCTTCCTCGCCGCTCGCCTGATTGTCGGTCATCCAGGCCATGAGCTTGTTGACCGTGTCGTTCGTCCAGGCGCGGGTGTTGAGATACTCCATGGCCGGGCCGGCGCGGTCGGCGAATTCCTTGGTTACCAGTGTCTGGACCTTGTCCTTCGGCCAATCGTTCTTCTTCGGATCCGGGCAATCCGCAACCGTATTGCAGCGCTTCCATTCGGCCATGTCGTTGGGGACGCCATGCTCGAGCTTGACCATCTCGTACTTGCCGAGCAGCGCTGTCGGGGCCCAGTAGTAGCCGACCCAACCCTGCTTGCGCTCGTAGGCCTTGGCAATCGAGCCATCGAGGCCGGCCGCCGAGCCGGTATCGACCAGCGTGAAGCCCGCCGCCTCGGCGCCATAGGCCTTGTAAAGCTGCGTCGTCACGACCGTGCCGCCCCACCCTTGAGGACCGTTGAAAATCGCGCCTTTGTTCGGATCCTCCGGATCGGGGAAGAGTTCCTTATGCTTCAGGACGTCGTCGATCGTCTTGATGTCCGGGTTGGCATCGACGATGTACTTCGGAACCCACCAGCCCTGTACGGCGCCATCCGAAAGCGCGACTGCGGCGCCTACGAGCTTGCCTTCTTCGAGGCCGCGGTTCACCACGTCCGGCAGCAGGTCGACCCAGCCCTCCGGCGCGATATCCGGCTCGCCCTTCTCGATCATCGACGTGATGGTCGGCACCGTGTCGCCGACGACGAGCTCCGCACTGCAGCCGTAGCCTTCGGTCAGAATGAACTTGTCCACACTCGCCAGGACTTCGGCGCTCTGCCAGTTCATGTTGGCAATCGTCACATCGCCGCATTCCGCCGCCGATGCCGCGCTGCCGAGTCCCAAAAGACCGGCGGCCAGGCATGTCGTTGCAAGAAGTTTTTTCATTTCGGCTCCCTCTGTTTTGGCGGTGTCTCTATGGCGGACTGCCAGCCTCACCGCAGCTGCTGACAGTGAACGGAACAAGCACCCGCCCCGATCCGATGCCGGGGCGCGACAGCTCGCGGGTCAACCGATACCTGTTCGGACCGGTACCGCCCACATTGCTATCGTGTCTTTCCGGCGAACACTTTCCCATTTGCGTCAGCGGCTGACATTCCTGCCGTTTGTCAAACTACACAAATAATTGATGGGTTTAACCCCCTTTTTTAAATTCATTTGCCGGCAGCCCCCATCATCAACGTCGGAAGCTGGACGACTTAGAAGGATATGCGAAAAGGCCGGCGAACGATCGCCGGCCTTTCCAGAAGTGCAATTGCGTGTTCGGACAGGGGCGTTCGACCTGCCTCCACGAACATCACATGTTCGGATAGACCGGCCCTTCGCCACCCTTCTCATGGCGGGAGTCCGTGCGGGCCTGCCTCTCCGAACATTCACATGTTCGGATAGACCGGCCCTTCGCCCGCTTCTCATCACGGGAGTCCGTGCGGGCCCGCCTCTCCGAACATTCACATGTTCGGATAGACCGGCCCTTCGCCCCCTTGTGGCGGCACCCAGTTGATGTTCTGGTTCGGGTCCTTGATGTCGCAGGTCTTGCAGTGGACGCAGTTCTGGGCGTTGATGACGAAGGTGGGCTCGCCGTCCTTCTCCACCCATTCATAGACGCCGGCCGGACAGTAGCGCGACGACGGGCCGGCATAGACCTCGTATTCCGAGCGTTTCTGCAGATCCCAATCCTTCACCTGAAGATGCACCGGCTGGTCCTCCTCGTGATTGGTGTTCGACAGGAACACCGAGGAGAGCCGGTCGAAGGTCAGCACGCCATCCGGCTTCGGATAGTCGATCTTTTCGTGTTTGGCGGCCGGCTCGAGCGATTGCGCATCGGTCTTGCCGTGCTTCAGCGTGCCGAAGAAGGAGAAGCCGAAGAGCTGGTTGGTCCACATGTCCAGACCGCCGAGCGCCACGCCGACAGCGGTGCCGAACTTCGACCAGAGCGGCTTGACGTTGCGGACCCGTTTCAGGTCCTGGCCGATGGCGCTCTCGCGCCAGCCGCGCTCGATCTCGATCGGCTCGTCATTGGCGCGGCCGTAGGCGATCGCCTCGGCGAGTTTCTCCGCCGCGAGAATGCCCGACAGCACCGCATTGTGGCTGCCCTTGATGCGCGGCACGTTGACGAAACCGGCCGAGCAGCCGATCAGAGCCCCGCCGGGGAAGGAAAGCTTCGGCACAGACTGGTAGCCGCCCTCGGTAATGGCGCGTGCGCCGTAGGAGAGCCGCTTGCCGCCCTCGAAGGTGCCGCGGATCGCCGGATGCGTCTTGAAGCGCTGGAACTCCTCGAACGGATAGAGATATGGGTTCTTGTAGTTGAGATGGACGACGAAACCGACGGCGACCAGATTGTCCTCGAGGTGATAGAGGAAGGATCCGCCGCCGGTCTTCATGCCGAGCGGCCAGCCGAAGGAATGCTGCACGAGGCCGGGCCTATGATTTTCCGGCTTCACCTCCCAGAGTTCCTTCAGGCCGATGCCGAATTTCGGCACATCGCGCCCCTCGTCGAGCTTGTATTTGGCGATCAGCTGCTTGGCGAGCGAGCCGCGCACGCCCTCGCCGATGAGGGTGTACTTGCCGAGCAGCTCCATGCCGCGGGCGAAGTTCGGCCCCGGCTCGCCGTTGCGCTCGATGCCCATGTCGCCGGTCGCAACGCCGATCACCGCGCCCTGGTCATTGTAGAGGACCTCGGTCGCGGCAAAGCCCGGATAGATTTCGACGCCGAGCGCTTCCGCCTGGGTGGCCAGCCAGCGACAGACATTGCCGAGGGAGACGACGTAGTTGCCGTGATTGTTCATCAGCGGCGGCATCAGGAAATTGGGAAGGCGGACCGAACCGGCGGGGCCGAGAAAGAGGAACTGGTCGTCGGTGACTTCCGTCTTGAACGGGTGGTCCGATTCGTCGCGCCAGCCGGGCAAGAGCCGGTCGATGCCGATCGGGTCGACCACGGCGCCGGAGAGGATATGCGCGCCCACTTCGGCGCCCTTCTCCAGAACCACGACCGAGAGTTCCGGATTGACCTGCTTCAGCCGGATCGCCGCCGCAAGACCAGCCGGTCCCGCCCCGACGATCACGACGTCGAATTCCATGCTCTCGCGTTCGGGGAGTTCTTGTTGCTCGGTCATTACACTCTCCAGTTCTGCCGGTCTTCTGCCGGCTCCGTTCCCGGCCAAATCATCCCGTCATGACAAATGCCGTAAACCTTGTCGAGCCGGGATGCGACAGACTGTCTCTGCATTTGCGCATGAGTTCATGAGATTACTATGTTACTTGAACGTAAACGTAAATCCATCTGGGCGGATCCGGCCGATGGGCAGCTTGCTTTTGCAGCGCTCGCATGCGAGGAGGCCCGCCCCACCCCGCAAGCCGCATCACCGACAAGACGGAGACGATCATGGCATTCGCCCTAGGCCTCGACTTCGGCACGACCAATTCGGTACTGGCGCAGGCCGACGGCGCCTCGACGCGCTCCATCGTCGTGGAAAGCCCGATCGGGAGATCGGACACGACGCGCACGGCGCTCTCTTTCCTGAAGGATGCCGGTCCCTCGCCCTTGAAAGTCGAAGCAGGACAGGCGGCAATCCGCGAATTCATCGACAATCCGGGCGAATGCCGCTTCCTTCAGTCGATCAAAACCTTTGCCGCGAGCGCGCTCTTCCAGGGCACGCTGATCTTCGGCAAGCGCTACGAGTTCGAGGACCTGATGCAGCGTTTCCTGACGCGGCTCAAAGACTATGCCGGCAGTAACTGGGAGTCCACCTTCAGGCGTGTCGTCATCGGCCGTCCCGTGCAGTTTGCGGGCGCCAATCCGAACGAGAAACTGGCCCTCGAACGCTATAATCGCGCGCTTACCCGCATGGGTTTTCCCGAAGTCCATTACGTGTACGAACCGGTCGCGGCCGCCTTCTATTTCGCGCGCAACCTCGATCGCGACGCGACGGTGCTCGTCGCCGACTTCGGCGGCGGCACCACCGACTACTCGATCATCCGATTCGAGAGCCAGGCCGGTCGACTGACGGCAACGCCGATCGGACATTCCGGCGTCGGCATCGCAGGAGACCATTTCGACTTCCGGATTATCGACAACATCGTCTCGCCGCTCATCGGAAAGGGGAGTCTGTTCAAGAGCTTCGACAAGCTGCTTGAGGTGCCGTCGAGCTACTACGCGAATTTCGGCCGCTGGAATCAGCTTTCTATCTTCAAGACCTTGAGAGATTTCACCGAATTGAAAAAACTGGTGCGCGCAAGCCTGGAGCCGGAAAAGCTGGAGTCCTTCGTGGAGCTCATCGAGCACGACGAAGGCTATCCACTCTATCAGGCGGTCTCGGCCACCAAGATGCGGCTCTCGCAGGCTGAGGAGACCGAATTCGCCTTTGCGCCGCTGGGCGAGCGCGCACGCCGTACCGTTCACCGGGAAGAGTTCGAAGCCTGGATTGCGCCTGACCTTGCCCGCATCGAGGAGGCGCTTGACGAGGTCCTTTCAACGTCTGCGACAACACCGGACGGGATCGACAAGGTGTTTCTGACCGGCGGGACATCCTTCGTGCCGGCGATTCGCCGTCTCTTCGAGAACCGCTTCGGCAAAGAGCGCATCGAGAGCGGCGGCGAGCTCCTGTCGATCGCCCATGGCCTGGCGCTTATCGGCGAGCGCAACGACATCGCGGCCTGGACAGCGGCGGCCTGAAGGCAGTCCCTGCCACCACAGATTTGAGTAACGTGCAGTGGACCACGCCCACCGATCTGTTACATTCGCCTCATGATCTCGGCCAACGACCTCTCCCGCTCCGAACTCGCTGCCCTTCTCGCCTTCCATGCGGAGGCGGGTGTCGAGTGGCTCCTCGAAGACGAACCGGTCGATCGGCTCGCTGAATTCGAGGCGATGAGAATCAGGCGCGCGCAAAGCCGCGCCGTGCCGCAAACCAGCGCGACCGCAGTCGAACCGCAGCAGCCTGCTCCCCTTGCCGCCCCCTCGCGCGAGCGTCGCCCCGCGCCTCCGGCATCCCCTCCGGTGGTTGCGATACCGGACGAGCAGGCCATCAAGGAGGCGCAGTTCGTCGCCGATGCAGCGCGATCGCTGGGAGAGCTACGCACCGCCATGGAGGCCTTTGCCGGCTGCAACCTCAGGAACAGCGCCCGCAACCTCGTCTTTGCCGAAGGCAGTGCTGCTTCGGGTGTCATGATCATCGGTCCGATGCCCTATGCGGATGACGACCGCGACGGCCGCCCTTTTGCGGGGCGGCACGGCGAGATGCTCGAACGCATGCTGTCCGGCATCGGCCTTTCGCGCGAGGACGTGCTTCTTGCCAATGCCGTGCCCTGGCGGCCACCGGGAAACCGCGTTCCGAGCGCTCGCGAGGCGGATATCTGCCGGCCGTTCATTGAGCGTCAGATCGCGCTGGCCGAACCCAAGCAGTTGCTTCTGCTCGGCAACTTCACCGCCCGCTTCTTCTTCGGCGGCGAAACGATCCATCAACTGCGCGGCGAATGGCGAGAGCTCACCTTTGGTGGCACCCGCATTCCAACGCTCGCCACCTTGCATCCGCAGGACCTTGTCGCCGCTCCCGTCAACAAGCGCTTTGCCTGGCTGGACCTGCTGGCGTTCAAGTCGCGCCTCGGCTGATCCAACTGCTCGATTTATGAAAAAGGTGTGAAAAAAGCCATGCGATTTGCGCATGTCTGAGCGGCGTTTTAGCGCATTGCAAAATCAATGCTGCACCGCAATATAGCACGACGGGAGGAATGGATAAGGATTTGAACCATGACTGCCCGCTATCGCCCGATTCACAGCAGCTTCGAGACGCTCCGCTACGCCGGTGCCTCCTCGCGCGCGCCGTTCAACAGCTTCGGGTCGGCTGCCAACGAGCAGCTGACAGCAATCGGTCTCGCGCGGACGACCCGCCCGGCTCAGATCTACGCCGAATTCATCCAGCGCTGAACGCCCTGCGCCGGAAAGACTGCAGGAGAGAACGATCATGTCCAAGCCGCTCGACAGCATTCGCGGTCTCGTCGACACGATCTCCGACATTCGCACCGCCGTCCGCGCGTCTCGCGAGTACAGCCGCCTGAGCATCGCCAGCGACGGGCGCCGCGCCGATCACGGCGCGGCGAGCCAGTTGCTGCCGAGATAGGGCTCGTTTGGGTCCCGGATCGACCTGAAACCAACGTGATCGATTCCAATTGGTGGAACGCGGATGCGGGCGGAAATCCGCACACACTTTCCTCATCCCGCTCCAGCCTTCCGGCTGCGCCATTTCGCCATTCCCTGTCGCAATCGACAGCGCCCCGGAACTTCGTTACAGCCACTCTCGATTCGTTTTGACGGAGTGACGAAGTTCATCGGCCGAGCCGAAACGAAGCCGCTCCTTAATCCCCTCTCCAGGAGCGCCGATGCTGGCGAACTTCGCTTCCGTTTTCAGCCTGATGCTCTCGACCTTCCTGATGATGGTCGCCTTCGGGCTGCAGAGCTATGTCATCCCTGTACGCTCCGTGGCGGAAAGCTGGTCGACCCTCACCATCTCGATCTTCGCAACCGGCTACACGCTGGGGTTCACCCTTTCCTGCATCGTCACGCCTAAATTCGTCCTGCGCGTCGGCCATGTCCGCGTCTTCACAGCCCTGATAACGCTCCTTTCCATCGCGATACTGATGTGCGGGCTCGTCGTCGATTGGCGCGCCTGGATCGGCTTCCGTGCCGTGTCGGGCTTTGCGATTGCCGGAAGCTATCTCGTCATCGAGAGTTGGCTGAACGAGCGGGTGACGAACGACAATCGCGGCCTGCTCTTCTCGCTCTATCTCATCACCAGCATGGTCGGCACGATCGGCGGACAGTACCTGGTGCCGCTCGGCGATCCGAGCAACACCTCCCTGTTCATCCTTTGCGGCGTGCTGTTCTCGCTCGCCCTGCTGCCGACCGCCCTTTCCTCCTCGCCGATGCCGGCCCCCCCGGCACGGGCAAATTTCGATATCCCCGCACTCTATCGCCGCTCGCCGGTCGCCGTCGTCGGCGGCTTTCTCGCCGGTGCGCTCTCGGGCGCGTGGCTCAATCTCGGCGGCGTCTTCACCCAGAAGATCGGCCTTTCGACCGGCGAGGGAGCGACACTACTCGCGTCGCTTCTGGCCGGCAGCGCGATCTCGCAGGTCCCGATCGGCCGCGCCTCGGACCGGATGGACCGGCGCATCGTCATGGTTGCCTGCGGCATCGCCGGCGTCGTGTCGTGCCTTGCCATGTCCGTTTCGATTGCGAGCAGTCCCCCGGTTCTCTATGCACTCGCCGCCTGCATCGGCACGGTCCTCTTCCCGATCTACGCGCTGAACGTCGCGCATGCCAACGACCTTGCCCGCCCCGACGAATATGTGGAGATTTCATCCGGGCTGATGATCACCTACGGCCTCGGCACGATCTCCGGTCCGCTGATGGTCGGTCCGGTCATGGACCGGTTTGGCCCCGTCGCACTGTTCATCGCGCTTGCCGTGTATTTTGCACTCTACAGCGGCTATGCCGCGTGGCGCATCCTTCAGCGCGAGCAGCATGACGGCCTCGTCGCGAAGACCGATTTTCAGGCGACCACGGTGCTGCCGACCCCCGGTCCCGACGTCACCGGTCCGCTCGCACAGCAGGACGCAGGCGAACTCATCGAGGACGATACCGTTCCTGCCTGGGAGCAACGCGCCGAGTAGCACATCCCTTTATCCCTGCGGCGTCACGTGCTTGCGCGCGCCCTTGCGCTCCAGTCCCAGCCGATGCTCCCGGTAGATGATGAAGATGCCCGCGCCGACGACGATTGCCGTCCCGGCAAGCATGGTCAAGGTCGGCACGTCGCCGAAGAGGAAGTAGCCGATGACTATGCCGAGCACGATCGACGTGTACTCGAAGGGAGCGATCGTCGACATATCGGCGTGGCGATAGCTCTCCGTCAGCAGGATCTGCCCGACGCCGCCGCAAAAGCCGGCGATCGTCAGGAGAACGAAGGCCTGCCAGGAAAGCTCGGACCAGCCGAAAGGCAGCGTCGCGAGCGAGAACACCGCGGCCGAAAGGGAGAAGTAGAGGACGATGGTATGCGTGCGCTCCTTCTGCACGAGCTTGCGCACGAGCACCATCGCCGTTGCCCCGAGCGCTGCCGAAAGCAATACGGCGACCGCACCCTTGGCCTCGGCCGACCCGAAGCCGCCTTCGTTGAACAGCGTAAGCCGCGGCCAGGAGATGATAAACACCCCGACGAGCCCGACAAACACCGCAGACCAGCGATAGAGCCGCACGATCTCGCCCAGAAAAATTGCCGCGAAAGCGACAGCGAGCAGCGGCATGGCATAGCCGATCGCAATCGCCTCCGGCAGCGGCAGATGGACGAGGCCGTAAAAGCCGCAACTCATGGCGAGAATGCCGACAAAGCCGCGCACCAGGTGTCCGGTGATATCAGTGGTCCTGAACGCGTCCCGCAATGCGCCACGGCATGCCAGAAATCCAAGGATCGGCACCATCGCAAAAGCCGAGCGATAGAAGGTGATCTGGCCGGTGGGGATATCGTCGCCCGCAGCCTTGATGCAGGTCGACATGCACACGAAGACGACGACGGAGAGCACCTTGAGCACAATCCCCTTCATCGGGCTCACATCGTCCGCATCCATGAAACGCAACTTTTCAAACTGACATCGGCGAACCGGTCGGAAGGCCAACAGAAACGGGAGGACGCGGCGGCAAGGCCGCGAAAGGACCACGCCACCTTAGCCGTGCTTGCGCAGCATGTTGGATCAAATTTCGTGATGGAGCTGGTTTTTTCGTGATGAATTCGCCCGCATATGCAAAGCTTGTTGCCAAGAAAGATGGGTCTGCAGGTTATTTAGCAAGCCCGAAAAAATCGTCACGGATTTAGTTCTTGTTAGTGCCGCTCCGATAAACCTTCGGTCAATAAGAGGCGGGAGTGGCCCTGCGTTTTTGCTGCCGGATGTACTGTCGCCGGCACCACATTCGTGCGTAAATCTCGGATCTTGGCTTTTCACCATCACGAGCGCCCTCTACAAATCAAAAGAGCAAGAAGGCGTAAGCAGGACTGACCATGCGGACAAACACTGGCCAGATCGTTCATCTGGAAAACTACCGGCCGACCGATTTCGTACTCGAGAGGGTGGACCTGACTTTCGAACTCGACCCGAGGGAAACGAAGGTCGAGGCGCGCATGATCTTCCATCGCCGCGAAGGCGTCAGCCCCTCTGCACCGCTCGTTCTCGACGGCGACGAGCTCACCATGACCGGCCTGCTGCTCGACCAGGAAGCGATTCCCGGCACGCTCTATGAAGCGACGGACGACACGCTTACCATTCGTGGCCTGCCGGAAGCGGCGCCCTTCGAGATCACCGCCACGACGGCCTTGTCGCCTGAGACGAACACCAAGCTGATGGGCCTCTACCGCACGAGCGACGTCTATTGCACCCAGTGCGAAGCCGAAGGCTTCCGCCGCATCACCTACTTCCCGGATCGCCCCGACGTGCTGGCGGTCTATACCGTGAACATCATCGCGGACAAGGCTTCCGCACCGCTCCTGCTTTCGAACGGCAACTATCTCGGCGGCGCCGACATGGGCGACGGCCGTCATTTTGCCTCCTGGTTCGATCCGCATCCGAAGCCGAGCTACCTGTTCGCGCTCGTTGCCGGCGATCTGGGCGTCGTCGAGGGCACCTTCACCACCGCTTCCGGCCGCGACGTCGCGCTCAAGATCTATGTCGAGCACGGCAAGGAGCCGCGTGCCGCCTACGCCATGGAAGCGCTGAAGCGGTCGATGAAATGGGATGAGGAAGTCTTCGGCCGCGAATACGATCTCGACATCTTCATGATCGTTGCCGTTTCCGATTTCAACATGGGCGCCATGGAGAACAAGGGGCTCAACATCTTCAACGACAAATACGTGCTCGCCGATCCCGAGACGGCGACCGATGCGGACTATGCCAATATCGAGGCGATCATCGCCCACGAATATTTCCACAACTGGACCGGCAACCGCATCACCTGCCGCGACTGGTTTCAGCTCTGCCTGAAGGAAGGCCTGACCGTCTATCGCGACCACGAGTTTTCCGCCGACATGCGTTCGCGCGCCGTGAAGCGGATCGCCGAAGTGCGGCACTTGAAATCCGAGCAGTTCCCCGAGGATGCCGGCCCCCTCGCCCATCCGGTGCGCCCGACGCAATACCGCGAAATCAACAATTTCTACACGACGACGGTTTACGAGAAGGGATCCGAGGTCACGCGGATGATCGCGACGATCCTCGGCCGCGACCACTTCAAGAGGGGAATGGACCTCTACTTCGAGCGGCACGACGGCCAGGCGGTGACGATCGAGGATTTCGTTGCCTGCTTCGAGGCTGCGAGCGGCCGCGACCTCAAGCAGTTCTCGCTATGGTACCATCAGGCCGGAACGCCGCTCGTCACCGCTGCGGGCACCTATGACGCCTCCAGCCAGACATACACGCTATCGCTGGAGCAGACCGTTCCGCCGACGCCCGGGCAGAGCAGCAAGGCACCGATGCATATCCCGCTCCGCTTCGGATTGCTGCTTCCGGACGGAAGCGAGGCGAGGCCCTCGGCCGTCTCCGGCGCCGAGATCACCGGCGACGTACTGCACCTGACCGAGCGCAAACAGACGATCACCTTTTCCGGCATGCCATCCGAGCCGGTCCCCTCCTTCAATCGCGGCTTCTCCGCGCCCGTCAATCTGCACCTGGCGCAAAGCGCCGAGCACCGGGCGCTGATCGCACGCCACGAGACCGACCTCTTCGCACGCTGGCAGGCGCTGAACGCGATGGCCCTCGACAATCTCGTCAAGGCGGCAGCGGAAGCGCGTACCGGCCAGCCGGTTGCCTGTGACGATGCGCTCGTCGACGCCCTGCTTGTCGCAGCCGGCGACGACCGACTGGAGCCGGCGTTCCGATCGCAAGTGCTGTCCCTGCCGAGCGAAACCGACATAGGCCGCGAAATCGGCGGCAACAACGACCCGGATGCCATTCACGCCGGCCGCCAGGCTATTCTGGCCGCCATCGCCACTGCCCGCAAAGACACCTTTGCGCGACTGGTGAACGAAATGTCCCTGTCCGGCCCGTTCCGTCCCGATGCCGACAGCGCCGGGCGGCGGGCGCTGCGCAATTCCGGGCTCACCTACCTCGTCTATGCCGACGGAAAACCGGAGAAAGCCGCTGATGCGTTTCGGTCCGCCAACAACATGACCGACCTCAGCCAGGCGCTGACGCTTCTTGCGCATCGGTTTCCGGGCGCCGAAGAGACGGCGGACGCCCTGGCCGCGTTCAAGAAGCGCTTTGCCGACAACGCGCTGGTCATCGACAAGTGGTTCGCCATTCAGGCGACGATTCCCGGAGCATCGACGCTCGACCGCGTTCGGGCGCTGATGTCGGATCCTCTCTTCAATGCCAGCAATCCGAACCGCGTTCGCTCACTGGTCGGCACATTCGCCTTCGCGAATGCCACCGGCTTCAACCGCATCGACGGTGAAGGCTATCGTTTCCTTGCCCGGCAGATTCTGGACATCGATGCGCGCAACCCGCAACTTGCGGCGCGTATTCTGACGTCGATGCGCTCCTGGCGGTCGCTCGAAAAGATCCGGGCCGGCCACGCCCGCAGCGCGCTCGAGGATATCGCGCGCGCCTCCAATCTTTCCGCCGATGTCAGCGACATCGTCGACCGCATGCTCAAAGACAAGCACTGACCGGAGCACCGGCACACCGCCGAACACGACGGTTTCAGGTCGGATCGACCTGAAACCGTCGTGGATCTGGCCCGAAGTCGGCTCTGGCAGTCCGGCTATCATTTCCCAACGATGAAATATGGTTAACAAATCTTTACCGTTACCTCTGGACAAGGCGAATCGCCCTGTGATTCATTGAGTCAGATTCGGGCGAGCGGCGCGCCGAATCACTGAAACGCCCGCTTCCGGGAAACCGATAAAGACGGGACCGACGTTTCGGACTGAGAAGAATCAAGCGTTCCTTGCGGCATGGTCGCGTGCGGATCGCTTTTCGAGGACGACAAATTGGATAAGATGGCGGACGCGCGACGGGGAAGCGCAGCCGAAGGGCGGTTGCGACTCAAGTTTCCGGGCTTTTCGAGCCTCGAACGGGAGTTCATCGAGCAGGCAAAGATATTTGCCGAACCGGCCTCGCAGAAGCTCGCAATGGCAGAGCCGATGCTCAAGCGGTCCATCCCGGTCCTCATTATCGCTTTTCTTCTCATCGTGGCGATCTCACGGATGTCGGGCATCATGGACGAGCATGCCCGCATGGAAGCCTCCTCCCGCCGGACGGTCAGCCTCGCGGCCGCAGCGGCAGCCGGTGTTTTCCAGACCGGCGGATCGGAACTCTTCGCCGATGGCCGCCGCTGGGAGGTCGAACGCCGGCTCACCGAACTTCTGCCTGCCGAAATCCTGGACGCCGGAATTTTCCTGCTGACGGTCCGCAGAGACGGACGCGTCTTTGCCGGGACGCAGGATGGCGTCCATCTCATCGGGCGCACGCTCTCCGCAATCGCTCCCGAGGTCGCGACGCTGCAATATTACGGCGAGGGTGCCGGCGTCGTAAGAGCGTCGATCGACGGCATCGAGCATTTCATCGCGCTCCGGCAATTGCCGGATTCCGGCGGCGCGGTTCTGGCGGCAACGTCGATCGCCAGATTCGAAGCGGCCTGGCGTGACGAAATTTCACTCAACGTCACGCTGTTTGCCGGCGTTTCGGCAATCCTGATGGTCGTCCTCTATGCCTATTACATCCAGGCAAAGCGCGCCCGAGATGCCGATGCGGTCTTTGCCGAGTCGAACCTGCGCGTCGAAACGGCGCTCTCGCGTGGACGCTGCGGCCTCTGGGATTTCGATCTCGACAACCGGCGCCTCTTCTGGTCCCGCTCGATGTACGAGATGCTGGGAATGCCGGGCGACGCGAGCGTGCTTTCGTTCGGCGATGCCGCCCGTCTCATGCATGTCGAAGACCGGGGCATATACCGGGTCGCTCGGGCGATCGCGAAAGGCAACGAGCGCCAGATCGATCAGGTGTTCCGGATGCGCCATGCGGATGGCCACTATGTATGGCTTCGAGCGCGTGCCCAGGTGATCCGCACCGTGTCGGGCCGGACGCATCTGATCGGCATTGCGATGGACGTGACCGAGCAACACAGGCTTGCGCAGCGTTACGCCGAGGCCGATCAGCGCCTGGCGGACGCGATCGAGTGCACCTCGGAGGCCTTCGTGCTCTGGGACAAGCACGATCGCCTGGTGATGTGCAACACCCATTACCAGCAAGCCTGGCAGTTGCCCGACCACGTGCTGGTGCCCGGCACCGAACGCACGATCGTCCATGCGGCGGCGGCAAGGCCCGTTGTCGAAAGGCGCGTCGCCGATCCGGACCGGAGCAATCACTCGCAGACGAGCGAGGTTCAGCTTGCCGACGAACGCTGGCTGCAGATCAATGAGCGGCGCACGCGCGACGGCGGGCTCGTCTCGGTGGGCACGGACATCACGCTCCTCAAGCGGCATCAAGTTCGCCTGCGCGAATCGGAGCGGCGGCTGATGGCAACCATCGGCGATCTGTCCGCCTCCCGCGTAACGCTCGAGCAGCAGAAGGCCGAACTTTCCGTCGCCAACGCGAACTATCAGGCGGAGAAAGAGCGCGCCGAGGCCGCGAACCGGGCAAAGTCCGAATTCCTCGCCAACATGTCGCACGAGCTGCGCACCCCGCTGAACGCCATTCTCGGCTTCTCGGAAATCCTGCAGGACCAGATGTTCGGCCCCCTCGGCTCGGAGAAATACCACGAGTATTCGCGCGACATTTTCGAGAGCGGCAAGCATCTGCTCAACGTCATCAACGACATACTCGACATGTCGAAGATCGAGGCAGGCCATATGCGCATCACGCGCGAGCGGATCGATCTCGCGCCACTCATCGAGGAGACCCTTCGTTTCACGGCGATTCCGGCGGAGCGAAAGAACATCCGCGTGGTCCAGCAGATATCCTCCGGCCTGACGATGTTCGCCGACCGCCGGGCGATGAAGCAGGTCCTGCTCAATCTCCTCTCCAATGCGGTCAAGTTCACCAATGAAGGCGGCCGCATCTCCTTGCGGGCGCGCAAGGTGAGGGGCGCCGTCACGCTGACGATCGCCGATTCCGGCATCGGCATTCCCAAGGGCGCGTTGCAGAAGATCGGCCAGCCCTTCGAGCAGGTGCAGAGCCAATATGCCAAGAGCAAGGGCGGCTCCGGGCTCGGGCTCGCCATATCCCGTTCGCTGACGCGGCTTCACGGCGGGACGATGAAGATCCATTCGGCAGAGAATGTCGGCACCATCATATCGGTCAGGATTCCCGACCGCGGCTGACTACGTCCGCTTACGCTGCAGCGACGACCCCCTGGAAGATCCGGCGCACGGCCTTCGAGTAACGGCGAATGTCGGCTTCGAGATGCGTCAGATCCGGATAGTCTCCGGCACGGCAGACGAGATCCACGAGACCGGCCGGCGCTTCCTTCGGATCGAAGTCGCCATCGATGCAGAGGCGCACGAGCTGCGACAGCTCGGTGAAGAGTACGAGCGCTTCGGCGGCCGTATCGAGATCGTTCGCATTCATCATCCCGGCACCGAGCGCCTTCAGCGCCTCGAGCGTATGCGTGCCGGCAGGAGGGGACGTCACTCCCCTCGCCGGCGCGATCAGGGCGAGGTACTGGGCGATGAACTCGATGTCGACCAATCCGCCGGGAATGAGTTTGAAATCCCAGATGTCCTTCGGCGGCTTCTCCTTGTCGATCAGGCCGCGCATCTCCTCGACGTCCTTGCGGATCTTCGCGATGTCGCGCTTTTCAGTGAGTATCTCGGCAAAGATCGCCTCCGCTTCGCCGACGAGGCTCTCGTCGCCGCAGATGCAGCGCGCCCGCGTCAGCGCCAGATGCTCCCAGGTCCAGGCTTCCGTTCGCTGGTACTTGGCGAAGGCGGTTATGCGGGTGGCAACCGGCCCCTTGTTGCCGGAGGGTCGCAGCCTCATGTCCACGTCGTAGAGGATGCCCTCGGCGGTCGGGGCGGAAAGCGCGGCGATCAGCCGCTGCGTGACCCGCGTAAAATAACGCACCGGATCGAGCGGCTTGGCGCCGTCGGACTCGAGCACTTCGTCGTCGTAATCGTAGAGCAGGATGAGATCGATATCGGAGCCGGCGGTCAATTCGTGACTGCCGAGCTTGCCCATTCCGACGATTGCGACCCGCCCGCCGGGCAAACGTCCATGCGCCGACCGGACCTCCTCCAGAACCGCATCGAGCGCGGCGGCAATGATCAGATCGGCAAGGTCGGTGAGAGCGCGCCCCGCCTGAAGGCCGGTGATCGCGCCTGTGAGCAGCCGGATACCGATCAGGAAGCGCTGCTCGGCGGCGATGATGCGCAAGCGGTCCAGCACCTCCTCATAGTGCCGGCCTGCGCCGACGAAGGTCGCGATGCGCGGCGCCAGATAATCCCTTGTCGGCAGTTCGGCAAGCAGCCCCGGCTCCAGCATGCCGTCGAAGACATGCGGCTTGGCGGCGATGATGTCAGCCAGGCGCGGTGCCGACGACATGATATTGACGATCAGCGACAGGAGGCCGGGATTGTTGCCGAGCAGCGAGAAGAGCTGGATCCCCGCGGGCAGACCGGAGAGGAAGTGGTCAAAACGCAGAAACGCTTCGTCGGCCCGCCTGCTTTCGCCGAAGACGCGCAGGAGCTCCGGCGTCAGTTCCGTCAGCCGCTCGCGCGCCTCGACCGATTGCGTTGCCCGATAGCGCCCGTAGTGCCAGGTGCGAATGATATTCGCTATGTCGGACGGCCGCTGGAAACCGAGCTTCTTCAGCGTTTCGAGCGTATCCGGATCGTCCTGCTGACCGGTGAAGACCAGGTTTCCGGTTTCGGTGGATAGCTTCGCCTCCTGCTCGAAAAGCTGCGCATAGCGCCGCTCGACGGCGCGCAGCACGCGCGACAGCGCATTCGAAAAGGAAGCCGTATCCTCGAAGCCCAGCATATAGGCGATCCGCCTGAGCTCCGGCTCGGTTTCCGGAAGGAGGTGGGTTTGCTCGTCATGCACCATCTGGATGCGGTGCTCGACGTCGCGCAGGAACCAATAGGCATCGGTAAGCTCCTCGGCCGTCGCCGCGTCGATCCAGCCGCTCTCGGCGAGCATCCGCAGCATCGCTTCCGTTTCGCGCAGCCGCAGCGCGGGCGTGCGGCCGCCGGCGATCAGCTGCTGGGTCTGAACGAAGAACTCGATCTCCCGGATGCCGCCGCGCCCGAGCTTGATGTTGTGTCCCTTCACGGCGATTTCTCCGTGCCCCTTATGGGCATGGATCTGCCGCTTGATCGAGTGAATATCGGCAATTGCCGCATAGTCGAGGTACTTGCGAAAGACGAAGGGCGTCAGTTCCTTCAGGAAGCGTTCGCCCGCCTCCAGATCGCCCGCGATCGGCCGCGCCTTGATGAAGGCGGCCCGTTCCCAGTTCTGCCCCCTGCTCTCGTAATAGAGCATTGCCGCCTCGACCGGGATGGCAAGCGGCGTGGAGCCCGGGTCTGGCCTGAGCCGCAGATCCGTGCGGAAGACATAGCCGTCGCCGGTTCTCTCCTGCAGGATGCGAATCAAGCGCCGCAACAGCCGGGCGAAGGTTTCAGGAGCATCGTCGCGATTGGTGATGATGCCCGACTGCGGATCGTAGAAGACGACAAGATCGATATCGGAAGAATAGTTGAGCTCGCCGGAGCCGAGCTTACCCATTCCAAGCACGACGACGCCGGAGGCGGTAGACGGCGCGGAACTGTCCTTCAACACGAACTTGCCGCTTTCATGCGCGCCGAGCAGCAGATGATCGATCGCCGCCGAAACGGCCGCCTCTGCAAAATCGCTGAGCCACCGTGTCGTCTCACGTCCACCGAAAAGCCGCGAAAGGTCCGCAAGCGCGACGGCGAAGGCGACCTCGCGCTTCGCCCGTCTCAATCGCGTCATGATCTCGGCGTCCGGCAGCGCCGCCCCGGGCGCATCGCCCCGCCAGGACACCCTTGCGGCCTCGATCCTGCGCTTCAAAAACGTCGGCAGCGCCTCGGATAGCAATGCTTCGAGGATCGCCGGGTGGCTACGCGCCGTGTCCCGCAGGAATGGCGAAAGCGCGAAGGCGGCAACGAGAAAATCCTTGAGCGGCGCGTCCGAGGCAATGAGCTTGGCAATCTGCTCGCTGCCTTTCGGCGCATCCTTGAGTACGGCAAGGGCGGCTTTGGCGTCCGCCTGGCTCGCCGGGCGAATCGCCACCACATCGATATCGGACAAAGACCGCTCGATCGCTTCCGCCATGCACAATCCCCCCTTCGGTTCCCGTCATGGGTTTATCAGGTCGCAACCGCCGGGAAAACCATGCGAACCGCCAGGCCCCGACCTTCCTCCTCCGTCGCCGACAGTTCCAGCGAGCCGCGGTGCATCTCCATGACGGCCTCGACGAGCGAGAGGCCGAGACCCGTCCCCGGCTTCGACCGGCTTTCGTCCAGGCGAACGAAACGCTTGACGACCTCCCCGCGCATATTCTCCGGAACGCCAGGCCCGTAGTCGGCAACGGTCAACACGGCGTGACGAGCGCTCCTCTTCAATTCAACCCGTATCAGCGGATTTTCGGCACCTTCCGCGTATTTGATCGCATTGTCGATCAGGTTGCCAAGCGCCTGGCTGATCAGTTCGCGGTTGCCGGAGATCGCCGCCCCCGCCGCCGCCTCCGCTTCGATGCGCATTTCCTTGTCTTCCGCCAGCGGCTCGTAGAGTTCGACGCAATCCGCCACGATCTGCGCCAGGTCGACCTCGTTCATCTCGGCGACGGCGGAGCCGGCTTCGACGCGGGAAATCATCAGAAGCGCGTTGAAGGTACGAATCAGCTGATCGGACTCGGCGATGATCTGTTCGAGCGCACCGCTCTGGTTGCCCTCTTCGGTATCGGCGAGCGCCGCCTCTGCCTTGTTGCGCAAGCGCGTCAGCGGTGTCTTGAGATCGTGCGCTATGTTGTCCGAGACCTGTTTCAGTCCTTCGTTCAGCTTTTCGATGCGCTCGAGCATCGCGTTCAGCGATTCGGAAAGACGGTCGAACTCGTCGCCGGAACCGCTCGTCGGCAAGCGTTGCGAGAGGTCGCCGGCCATGATCTTGGTGCTCGCCTCCGACATGCGGTCGATCCGGCGCAGGGCGTTGCGGCCGATGCCGAACCAGATCACCAGCGCACCGAGCCCCATGATGCCGAGCGCGACCATCAACGCCTGACGGACGAGCGCACGGAATTTTTCGGGTTCCTGCAGGTCGCGTCCGACGAGGACTCTCAACCCGTTGTCGAGCATCAGGACCTGGGCAAGGGCGACATGCCTGTCGGCGCGGCTCTCGTCGGTGAAGCGCCGGTAACGGAACGGCTCGGATTTCCATCCTTCGTCATCGAGCAGCCCCGGCTCCAGCGCGGCCACGTTTCCGGCGAGGATCTCTCCGTTCGGACCCGCAATGACGTAGAGATTGGCTCCCGGCTGACGTGCCCGGCGCTCGAGCGAGCGAAGCAGCCCGTTGATGCCGGCCCGGTCGTATACGCCGGCGATCTGCGCCACTTCGGCGGCGATCGCTTCCCGCGTCTGCTGCTGCAGGAGGCGCTCCGACATGCCGGTCACGTAGAAGACGAGGAAGGCCGCACACAGGGAGAAGAGGACCAGATAGAGCGCAGAGAGCCGGACTGCGGTCGTCCTGAACAGCACGCCTACCCTGCTCATGTGTCCGTGGTCCGGTCGTCCTTGATCATGTATCCGGCGCCCCGGATCGTCCGCAGCAGGGGAGGATCGAAATCCTTCTCGATCTTCGAGCGCAGGCGCGAGACGTGCACGTCGATCACATTGGTCTGGGGGTCGAAGTGGTAGTCCCACACGTTTTCGAGCAGCATGGTTCTTGTCACCACCTGCCCGGCATTTTTCATGAGGTATTCGAGCAGCCGGAATTCGCGCGGCTGCAAGGATATCTCCTTGCCCTGCCGCCGGACCGAATGGGACAGGCGGTCGAGTTCGAGATCGCCGACGCGATAGACCATGTCCTGCTCGGGTGCGCCCTTTCGGCGGCCGAGCACCTCGACACGCGCGAGGAGCTCGCTGAAGGCGTAGGGCTTCGGCAGGTAATCGTCGCCGCCGGCACGCAGACCGGTGACGCGGTCGTCCACCTGCCCGAGTGCGGAGAGAATGAGCACGGGCGTGTGGATGTCCTTGCGCCTGAGTTCGGTGATCAGCGAAAGACCGTCGCGGCGGGGAAGCATGCGGTCCACGACGAGAACGTCATAGGCATTCTCGCTCGCCATGAACAGGCCGGCCTCGCCGTCGCTCGCGTGATCGCAGACGATGCCTGCCTCACGGAATGCCTTAGCCAGATAGGCGGCCGCCTCCAGATCGTCTTCAACAATCAGAATCTTCATACGGGTGACCATAGTCCCGGACCTCCGTTCGTCTCAACCGGTTTCAGCCCGCTGCGGCTGACGGGATTTGAAACACCAAGCGCCGCGACATGTTTTCGATGTCGCGGCGCCTTCCAAGGCGGAGCGGGGTTCGGAAAGTCCGCGCCCCTTCCTGCGGCGTCTCAGCCCTGAGCGATGGGGAGTGCGACGAAGCGGCTGCCTTCCTGAGCCTCGATCTGGAACAGAGCCTTGGTCCGTCCATCCTTCTTGGCGTTGTTGATGACCTTGAGAACGTCATCCGCCGATTTCACGTCCTGATTGTTGACGGAGACGATCTTCTCGCCTTCCTTCAGGCCGCGATCACTGGCGGCGGAGTCCGGATCGACGGACGTGATCGTGACGCCACTGTCGTCGTCCGACGGGGTTACCGTCAGGCCGAGGTCTGCCAGCGCCTCCTCGCCTGCCTGACCTTCATCGGGCTGCGCTTCGCTGGGCGCCGGCGTTTCCTTGGAATCGCTCGGCAGCGTGCCGATTTCGAGCTTGACCGTCTCCGACTTGCCGCTACGCCACAGCGTGACCTCGGCGGTGGAGCCGGGGCGCAATGCCGCGACCCGACGGGCAAGATCGCGCGGATCCTTGACCGGTTCGCCATTCAGGGCCGTCACGATGTCACCGTTCTTGATGCCCGCCTTTTCACCCGGCGAGCCTGCCTGGGGTTCGACGACGAGGGCGCCATTCGCTTCGGACAGGCCGAGCGACTCGGCGATGTCCTTCGTCACCGGCTGTATCTGGACACCCAGCCAGCCGCGCGAAACCGTGCCGTCCTTCATCAAGGAGTCGACGACGTCTTTCGCGACCGTTGCGGGAATCGCGAAGGCGATGCCGACATTGCCGCCGGAGGGCGAGAAGATGGCCGTGTTGATGCCGACCACTTCGCCTGCGAGGTTGAAGGTCGGGCCGCCGGAGTTGCCGCGGTTCACCGCTGCATCGACCTGCAGATAGTCGTCATAGGGACCGGAACCGATATCGCGTCCCCGGGCGGAGATGATGCCCGCGGTCACCGTGCCGCCGAGGCCGAAGGGGTTGCCGACGGCGACCACCCAGTCGCCGACGCGGACCTTTTCGTCGTCGGCGAACTTGACATAGGTGAACTTGCGCTTGTCGTCGACCTTGAGCACGGCGAGATCGGTCCGGCTGTCCTTGCCCACGAGCTTGGCATCGAGCTCGGTACCGTCGTTCAATATGACGGTGAAGGCCGAGCCGTCGGAGACGACATGATTATTGGTGACGAGGTAACCGTCCTCGGTGATGAAGAAGCCGGATCCTTGTGCCCGCGGACGGAGACGACCCTCGCCGCGGGGGCCGCGACGGTCGCGCCAGCGATCCGCGCGGTCGTTGTCACCGGGACCGAATTCGCGGAAGAAGCGCCGCAGCGGATGGTCTTCGGGCAGATCCTCGAAGCCGCGGCCGCCGAAATCGAAGGTGAAGTTGCTTCCGTCGTCGCTGACGCGCTCACGTGCCTGGACGCGGACGGAGACGACCGCCGGAGAAACGGCGTCGACGACGTTCGCGAAGCTCGGAACAGCCGGAGCGGGCACGCTGACGGCTTCGGCGAAGGACTTGGTAACCTCTGCCGGGAGGCCGGTGGTCAGCAGCACGGCCGCGACACCCGCAACCGTCGTTGTCTTCAGCACTGTCTTCAAGGAGGGCCGGGAATTTTTGATCGTGGACATTCGCTTTGCCTTCTCTCTTTCAGGAAGCCCGCCTGCAGGGGCAGGCGGCTTCGAAACCTTTCTCCGAGCCGGACCAAGGGCCTGATTGCCGGAGATCCGCTCGTCTGGCTGTCCCCTGGGGAAACAGCCTGTGTCGAAAGATGTAACGGGTTGGACCTTACTGAGTTCTGTCCGGCAGATGAATTTTTGGTAATGTTCCGCTCGGCCCGGCAAGCTGCCGGAGTCCCTGCGCCGGGTGGTGCGCCGCAAAGCCGGGAATCCCGCTCGAGATCAGGGCCGCAGGAGCTTGTCCAGCGCTTCCTTTTCCTCGGCGGAAAGGGGGGCGCCGGGAATCCTCGCGGCGCGGCGCCGCCCCGCCAGGACGAGGGTGACGATGCCGGCCACGAGAAGGATGGCGGGCATGCCCCACAGCACGAGCGTCTTGGCCTCGAAGCGAGGTTTCAAAAGAACGAATTCGCCATAGCGCGAGACGACGTAGGAGATCACAGCCTCGTCCGTATCGCCGTTCTTCAGCCGCTCGCGCACGAGCAGCCGCAGATCCTTGGCGAGTTCGGCATTGGAGTCGTCGATCGACTGGTTCTGGCAGACCATGCAGCGAAGCTGGGCGGAAATCGCACGGGCACGCGCCTCTAGCCCCGGATCTGCGAGCACCTCGTCAGGATTGACGGCAAGGCTCGGAACGACCGAGGCAAGGAGAAGGAAGAGCGCGAGCAGCAGCCGCCTGATCATTCCGCAGCTCCCATCGCCAGCGCCTTTCTGGCACGCGCCGGTGCGCCCACGCGAAGGCGCCGATCACTGAGCGAGACGATGCCGCCAGCCATCATCACGAGCGCGCCGCCCCAGATGCAGAGAATCAGCGGTTTCCACCAGATGCGGACGACGATGCCGCCATCCGCCATGTCGTCGCCCAGCGAAACATAGAGCTGACTGAGGCCGAAGGTCCGGATTCCGGCTTCCGTCGTCGGCATGCGGCGCGCGGAATAGAGCCGCTTCGACGACCAGATATCGGTAACCGCGACCCCGCCTCGGCTGATGGTGAAGTGGCCGGCCTCCTCGGTATAGTTCGGCCCGCGCCCTTCACGCATGCCGTCGAAGCGCAGGCTGTAGCGCCCGACGTCGACCACCGCGCCGGGCTTCATCTCGACGACCGTTTCCGTTTCGAAAGCCGTGACCGTGACTATCCCGATAAGGGTGATTCCGAGCCCGATATGGGCGAGCGCCGTGCCGAAAGCCGAACGCGGCAGTCCCGAAAGCCGTCTCCAGGCAACGCCCGCCGCCACTTTGCCGAGACCGGAGCGCAGAACCAGATCGGTAAGCGCTCCCAGGATCAGGTACACGCCGAGGCCGAGGCCGAAGGGAGCCAGGACCGGGCCGCCGTGCAGCGCGTAATAGCAGATCGCGGCAGCGAGCAGGCCCAGGGCGGCAGCCGCAAACAGACGTTGCGCCGCACCGGCAAGGTCGCCGCGCTTCCAGGCAAGCAGCGGACCGAAGGGAACGACGGCGATGAGCGGCAGCATCAGCAGACCGAACGTCATGTTGAAGAACGGCGCGCCGACCGAAATCTTGTCGCCGGTGAGCGCTTCGAGTACCAGCGGATACAGCGTGCCGGTCAGCACCGTCGCCGTGGCCGTCGTCAGGATCAGGTTGTTCACGACGAGCGCACCCTCGCGCGAAACCGGCGCGAAAATTCCCCCGGCCTTGAGATGGGAGGCACGGAAGGCAAAGAGCGAAAACGCACCGCCGATGAAGACGACCAGAATGGCGAGAATGAAGACGCCGCGGGTCGGGTCGGTGGCGAAGGCATGGACGGATGTCAGCACGCCGGAGCGCACCAGGAACGTGCCGAGCAGCGACAGCGAAAAGGTCATGATCGCCAGCAGCACGGTCCAGATCTTCAGCGCCTCTCGCTTCTCCATGACCAGGGCCGAGTGCAGAAGTGCCGTTCCGGCAAGCCAAGGCATGAAAGAGGCGTTTTCGACCGGGTCCCAGAACCACCAGCCGCCCCAGCCCAGCTCGTAATAGGCCCAATAGGAGCCCATGGCGATGCCGGCGGTAAGAAAGGTCCAGGCGGCGAGTGTCCACGGCCGCACCCATCGCGCCCAGGCCGCGTCGATCCGCCCCTCGATGAGGGCGGCGACCGCGAAGGAGAAGCATACGGAAAAGCCGACATAGCCGAGATAAAGCAAGGGCGGGTGGATCGCGAGCCCGATATCCTGCAGCACGGGATTGAGGTCCCTGCCCTCGCCCGGTGCCGGCACGAGCCGCGCGAAGGGATTGGAGGTCAGCAGGACGAAGAGCGCGAAGGCCGTCGCGATCCAGGCCTGCACCGCAAGCACGTTCGCCTTCAACGTCTCCGGCAGGTTGCGGCCGAAGAGCGCCACCATCGCGGAAAAGAAGACGAGAATCAGCAGCCAGAGAAGCATCGAGCCTTCATGGTTTCCCCAGACCCCGGTGATCTTGTAGATCAGCGGCTTGAGGGAATGCGAGTTCTCCCAGACGTTCTTGACCGAGAAATCCGATGTCACATAGGCGAATGTCAGCACCGCGAAGGAGAATGCCACCAGCAGGAAGCAGACGAGCGCCGCGTTTGCTGCCAGGCCCATCAAGGAAGGGTCGCCGCGCCGCACTCCCAGGACCGGCAAGACCCCCTGGATGATCGCGGTCGCGAGCGCCAGGACCAGTGCATAGTGCCCGAGTTCGATGATCATCGGATGTTTTCCTCCCCGCCGAGCGTGACGCCCTGCGCTTTGAGGCGGTCGGCGACATCCTTCGGCATGTATGTCTCATCATGCTTTGCGAGGACGGTGTCCGCAACGAAAACCGGGCTGCCTCCGACGAAGGCTCCCTCGGCCACCACGCCTTGGCCCTCGCGGAAGAGGTCGGGCAGGATGCCCGTATAGGTCACCCGAACGGTCGCAAGCGTATCCGTCACCGTGAATGTGATAGTCCTTCCCTCGCCGCGCTTTACGGAGCCCGCCTCGACAAGCCCGCCGAGGCGGATGCGCGTCCCCGGCGCGACGCCGGCCTTAGCAAGATCGCCCGGAACGTAGAAATAGGCGACCGCCTGGCTGAAGGCGAACATGACGAGCAGCACCGCGGCCGTCAGAAATGCCACGCCGCCGCCGATTATCGCCAACCTTTTCTGCTTGCGTGTCATTCAGCCTCTCCGCCGGCGTCGATCCCCAGTTCCCGGGCCAAGGCCAGCAACTGCTTTCCCTGCTCGCCCGTTTCCGGGAAGGCCCTCAGCCCGTCATGCAACGCAATTTTCGCCCTGTCCCTTTGGTCGAGCACCACATAGGAACGGATCAGGCGCATCCACCCCTCCAGATTGGCCGGATCCTCTTTCAGGCGGCTTGCCAGGCTGTCGACCATGCCGCGGATCATCGCCTGCCGGTCGCCGGCATTCATTTGCTCCGCGGCGGCGATATCGCCGGGAGCCGGATTTCCGGGCGCGGCAGGGCCTGGACCAGCCGGAGCGGCGGCGAGCTCCGCGATATGCTGGTTCACCAGAGCCAGCCAGGGCGCATCGGCCGGTGAGCTCTCCGCGAGCTTGCGGAAGGCTGCGAGCGCTTCGGTGTGCTTGCCCTCCTGCTTCAGGCCGAGTGCGAGGTAGAATGCGGAGCGCGGATCGTCGGGGTCGAGCGCCAGCGCCTTTTGCAGCGCGTTCTGCGCCTCGGATGTGACCAGGCCGCCCGCCTGCGCCACAAGAGCCTCGGCGTAGCCGCCCATTCTTGCCGGGGTTGGCCCGAGCAGGCGGATCGCGCGGTCGTAGGCGGCGACGGCGTCATCCACGCGGCCGTGGCGCATGTAGATCGGCGCCAGCAGGTCCCAGCCGGCGCCGTCCTGCGGATTGAGGGCCAGGTGGTTTTCGGCCTTCGCGATCAGGATGTTGACGTCGTCGCCGGGATCGGCAAGGCGAGCCGCGAGCGGCTGTGCCGGCACACCGGGGCTGCCGGTCGTCAAATAGAGACAAAGGCCGACGGCCGGAAGACAGAGGAAAATGAAAGCCTGCGCCAGGCGGTTGGATAGAAGCCGCTTCGGCGTGCGCTCCGCCACAGCCTGATCTGCGGCACTGGCGGCCAGCATGCGGCGGGCGATCTCGGCCCTGGCCAGCTCGGCCTCCTCGCTTCCGATCAGACCGGCCTCCCGGTCCCGCGCCAACTCGCCAAGCTGATCGCGATAGACTTCGATGTCGTGACTATGGCGAGACGGCAGCGGCTCTGCCGCCCGCATGAGCGGCAGAAGAAGCACGGCTGCGACAGCCGCCGTCAGAAGGGCGACGAGGATCCAGAACAACATGCTTGGGGAATACTATGAGGGCCATGTCATTCCAACTCGAAAACCGGCAATGACGTATATTTGAGGCGTTTCGCCGCAAGAATGCCGCCGCGCAAGGAGAATCCGCTCGCCAAAGCAGCCCCCGGCGATTCAACGCCTTCCACGGTTCGCGATATTCGAGGGCGGTGCCGCTCAGGTGAGCGGCGTCCAGCTTCCATCGCTGTTGCGACAGGCGGCGCCGCGTGCCGTGGTCTGTTGGCTCTTGACGGTCACCGTATGGCTGTACTGACGGCAATTCTGCGACCCGACCTGATAGGGTGCGGCAGCGACGACCGAGCCGCTGACGCCCCGCCCTTGCCAGGCGACGGGCTGCCCGCCCGGCGCGGCTTCGAGGGCGCGATACTCGGCCTCGAGCGCCCGCTGCCGATCCGACTTGCCGAGCTCGACGCCGCCAAGACGCGAAACGACGCCACCCTGCAGGGCCTCGATATAGGTGGCTGACGATGCAACGCGGGTGGACGCTGCTCCGAGCCCGGCAACCGCCCCACCCTGACCGGACGACGTCGTGCCACAGCCGGCGAGGGCTACACCCGAAGCCACCACCGCTATCCTGCCGCGTGACGCGAAAGCTCGCGTCATTTCTGCGTAATTCCTCATGATACGCGCTACTCATTCCTCTTGCCGGTCGCCAGTCGCGCCTCGGGAATATCCATCGAAACGGCTGGCTTCGGTCGAGTTCTTTTTGCACCACCTGCGGGTGGAGGCAACCGCCTGCCGTCAGCGCCGGCATTTTCAGGACCGGGTGTGACCGCCGGATCACGATCGTCCCGCATCAGTCGTATCCGACCGGCGCTCAAACCGCCGCCGGCAGTACGAGCGTGGCCCGCAACCCTCCCACATCGCGACGGCTGAGCTCAACGCTTCCCTGATATTCACCCACGATCTCGCTTACGATCGAAAGACCGAGCCCGGTTCCGGGCTTGCTCTCGTCGAGCCGCTTGCCGCGTTTCATCGCCACCGCGATCTGATCGGGGTCGAGCCCCGGTCCGTCGTCGTCGATCTGGAGCACGATCCACTGGCGGCCCGGGTCCCTTTCGCGCGCATCTTCGGGGGCCGGCTCAACATTCAGCGAAATCCTATCATGCGCGTAACGGGCGGCGTTTTCCAGCAAGTTGCCGACCGTTTCCTCGACGTCCTGCTGTTCCATCGCCAGCACCAGTCCGGGCGGATTGATGGAGAGGCTGAATTGCTTGTCCGGGTTGAGCCGCCGCATCACCCGCATGATTCTTTCCAGTGCCGGCTGGGCTTCGGTCCGCGCCAGAATCGACCCGCGCTGGGCGGCAATCCTGGCGCGGCTGAGATAGGACTGCACCTGTGTCTGCATGGCGTCCGCCTGGGCCCTGACCAGCTCGCCGTGCGGCACCTCCAGCACTCTCGCCTCGTTGAGCAGCACGGCGATCGGCGTCTTGAGCGAGTGGGCCAGATTGCCGACCTGCATGCGCGCGCGTTCGACGATACGCCGATTGCTGTCGATCAGCGCGTTCACCTCGTTGGCAAGGGGTTGGATCTCCCGCGGGAACGCGCCATCCAGCCGTTCGCTCTCCCCCGTGCGGATCTTTTCGAGCGAGCGGCGTACCTGGTCGAGCGGCTTCAGGCCGAACAGGATCGTGAGCGCGTTAACGCCAAGGCCGCCGAGACCGAAAATGGACAGGGCGATCGTGAGGTTGCGCGTGAAGCGATCTATGTCGGCCTCGAGGACATCGCGATTGCCGGCGACGCGGAAGCGGGCGGCGTGGCCCTGAATGTCGAGAACGACCTCGGTTTCGGCCACCTCCACCGCGTTTCCGAACGGATCCGTGGTGGTGTAGAACCGCTCGTAGCGGATATCGAAGGGGACCTCGTCGACGCTGACGATCGGCAGTTTCGCCGTGCCGAGCGAAGTCGATATCAGCGGCGGCGTGTCGAATTCGCCGATCGGCTCGACGATCCAATACCAGCCCGTCTGCGGCTGGGAAAAGCGCAGGTCGCCAAGCTGCGGGCTCCCGGAGAGCGCGGCCTTCTCGTCGACAGAGATGGAGTTGATGACGTTATAGAGCTGCGCCCGCAGCAGGTCCTGAAAGCCGCGCTCGGAGCCCTGCCGATATAGGGCGGAGATGACCACCCCGATCACCACGAGGGCAACGACGGCCCAGACGGTCGAAACCGCCAGAACGCGCGCCGTGAGCGATCTAATGGCCATTGCCGGGTGCTTGCATGCGATATCCGAGGCCGCGCACCGTTTCGATCAGATCATTGCCGATCTTCTTGCGGAGCCGGCCGATGAAAACCTCGATCGTGTTGGAATCGCGATCGAAGTCCTGATCATACATGTGTTCGACCAGCTCGGTGCGGGAAACCACCTGTCCCATATGATGCATGAGGTAGGAAAGCAGACGGAACTCGTGCGATGTGAGCTTCAGCGCCACGCCTGCGACGGTCGCCTTGGAGCCCTTGGTGTCGAGACGGACGGGGCCGCAGACGATCTCGGAGCTTGCGTGCCCGGCGGCCCGCCGGATCAAAGCACGGATGCGGGCCAGCACCTCCTCTACGTGGAAAGGCTTCGCCACGTAATCGTCCGCGCCGGCATCGATGCCTGCGACCTTGTCGCTCCATCGATCGCGGGCCGTCAGGATCAGCACCGGCATGGTCTTGCCGTCTGCGCGCCACTTCTCGAGAACGGTGATGCCGTCCATCTCCGGAAGGCCTATATCGAGAATCACCGCATCATAGGGCTCCGCATCGCCCAGATAGTGGCCCTCTTCGCCGTCATAAGCCTGGTCGACGACATAACCGGCCTCCTTGAGAGCGTCGGCCAGCTGCCTGTTCAGATTGGTATCGTCCTCGACGATCAGAATGCGCATTCTCGTCCACTTCCCTTGCCTTCGGGTACCCCGAAAAAGCTTACATAGGCACTTTCACCGTGACTTTCTTGGGGCGCCCTCCGTTGCCCGGGATGAGCACCGTCACCACGCACTGCCCATCGCCGGTCGGCTGGGCAGAAAGCAGCTCGCCACCCGTCTGGGCAACCACCTGCGCGGCGGCCGCGCTGCAATCGCCAGCCACGCGGACGACAACCGCAGGCATGTTGACGGCAGGCGGAGAAAAGCCTGCGAGGCCTGCGGCGAGCGCGGCTATGGTCAATGCTGAAGACATGAACGCACTTTCGACTTGGGAAGCACTATGCCGGAATCATTAACCGATACAGGCTGAATGGCAAATGAATGTCGGCCTTGTGGATCCGCAGACTCGCGTCCGGCGGTTGTCTGATCTCTGATACGGGAAACGACCGTAGATTGCAGAAGTTGGACGAACAAGTCTTTGGGACAGCTCGGCGCGGGCATCAACGAGACTGCTGCCACCTTTCTGTGGATCGGCTGGGAAATTAATCGATTTAAATTTTTTTCAATCGTTTAAATGCTTTAAACCGCTGATTTACAAAGTCTTTATCCTGTGGAATCGTCCGCCCAGTCCAACAGTCTCGCCCAAAGGAGGTCCGGATGAAGACACTCGCGAACAAGCCACCGGTATCACCGCAATCCAGAATCCCGCAATCGCTGCTCGAGCGGTTCGAGAACGAGTGGCGCGAAATGCGCACGGTCGGCGAGGCTGCACAGAAGACCGTTCCTCCCGCAGAGTGAATTGCCCCGGCGGCCCGGAGCCGCCGGATTTTTGCCAATCGGCAATTCCGTGCTACTCTCCTTCCATGCTGTCCGAAGAAATCGAAAAGCTGGCCCTGAGCCTTCCGGGAACCCAGGAAAATGCCCATTTCGGTGCACGGGATTTCCGTGTGGGCAACCGGATTTTCATGACCCTGCCGGAAGCCGGTCGCGCCGTATTCAAGTTCACGCCGGACCAGCAGCGAATGCTTCTGGAAATGGAGCCCGGCGTCTGCGCCGCCGTTCCCGGCGGCTGGGGCGCACGCGGCTGGACATCATTCTATTTCGTCGGTGCCGACGACGAACTCGTTCGCCAGTCCATGGAAACCGCATGGCGCAATGTCGCGCCGAGAAGCCTCGTCAGCAAAAACGGCCGTCACTGACGGCGACAGTGCGCAAAGTCGCTGCAGCCCTCTGAGGCGTGCCCTAATCGGCCGGTTCCCTGCCGACCTCCAGTGGCCAGGTCACGAGATAATCTTCATAATCTTCGATGTCGATGCCGTCCTCGGCGACGGTGCGTCCGCGCACGGATATGCCGGCCGCATGCACGGTCTCCGGATCGCCGGAGACGAGCGGGTGCCACCAATAGAGATCCCTGCCTTCGGCAACCAGACGGTAGCCGCAGGTCGGCGGCAGCCAGCTGATTTCGCGCACCGCTTTCGGCGTCAACTGGATGCAGTCCGGGACGGTTGCCTGGCGATTGTCATAGTCCTTGCAGCGACAGCTTTCGCCATCCAGCAGGGTGCAGCGGATCGAAGTCCAGGCGATCTCGGAACTGTCCCAATCCTCGAGCTTGTTGAGACAACAGAGCCCGCAACCATCGCAGAGGCTCTCCCACTCCGCGCCGGTCATCTCCTCGAGACCTTTCGTCTTCCAGAAAGGCATTTCGCCCATAAAGTCACACTTTCGTAAAATCCGAGCCAACTTTGAAACTTCGCAGAAAATTGCCGGTTTTTTAAGGCGGGTTGCGCGATATGCAAGTAGATTGGATTGCCGCCCCGTGCAAATATCGTCATGAGGCAGAACCTTCGGGACATGAAAGCCGTGCAGGAACCGAGGAAAGAGGACAACCGGCCGAAAAGGCGACACATCTTTCTTCGGATCGATTCCTGGATCGATTCGACCGTATGGAGTGCAGGATTCCGGCTCGGTGAGTGGTGGGAGGACACCACCATCTTCTTCCGCCGTTTTCGCGTGCGTGGCTGGAAAAGAGCGTTCTTCGAAGTGCTCGGCGAGGGAATGACCCTTGGCGCGGCGGGCTCGGTGCTGATGTTGGCGCTCGCCCTTCCCGCTTTCGAGGAAACCAAGGGCAACTGGCGGGCGCAAAGCGATTTCGCAGTCACTTTTCTTGACCGCTACGGCAACGAGATCGGCCACCGGGGCATCATCCACGAGGATTCCGTCCCGATCGACGAGCTGCCCGATCACCTCATAAAGGCGGTCCTCGCCACGGAAGACAGGCGTTTCTTCGACCATTGGGGCATAGATTTTCTCGGGCTCGCACGCGCCATGACCGAGAACGCTCGCGCCGGCGGGGTCGTTCAAGGCGGCTCCACCCTCACGCAGCAACTGGCCAAGAACCTTTTCCTCTCGAACGAGAGGACGATCGAGCGCAAGATCAAGGAAGCCTTTCTTGCTGTCTGGCTCGAATCCAACCTGTCGAAGAAGGAAATCCTCCGCCTCTATCTCGACCGCGCCTATATGGGCGGCGGCACCTTCGGCGCGGCAGCGGCGGCGCAGTTCTATTTCGGCAAGGCGATTACCGACGTCAATCTTGCCGAGTCGGCGATGCTCGCCGGTCTCTTCAAGGCGCCGGCGCGCTATGCCCCCCATGTGAACCTGCCGGCGGCGCGTGCCCGCGCCAACGAGGTCCTGAGCAATCTCGTACAGGGTGGGCTGATGACGGAAGGACAGGTGATCGCCGCCCGCCTGACCCCAGCCTCGGTGGTCGATCGTGCTCAGGTCAAGGCACCGGATTTCTTCCTCGACTGGGCCTTCGAAGAGGTCCAGCGCATTGCCGCTCCCTTCGCGCAGCATTCGCTGATCGTGCGCACGACGATCGACATGGGGCTGCAGCAAGCAGCCGAGGAAGCGGTCGAATCGGGCCTCAGGCAATATGGCGAGAGCTACAAGGTCAAGCAGGGCGCTCTCGTCATGGTCGAGCATGGCGGCGCGGTGCGGGCGATGGTGGGCGGCCGCGACTACGGCGAAAGCCAGTTCAACCGCGCCACGCGCGCGCTGCGCCAGCCGGGGTCGTCCTTCAAGGTCTATACCTACGCTGCCGCGATGGAAAAGGGCATGACACCGGAAACCGTGGTCGTGGACGCGCCAATCACCTGGCGCGGCTGGTCGCCGCAGAACTACGGCCGCAAATATGCCGGCCGGGTAACGATGATGAACGCGCTCGCCAGATCGATCAACACTATTCCGGTCCGCCTCGCCAAGGACAAGCTCGGTACCGAAATCATTGCCGAGACCGCCAGGAGAATGGGCGTCGAGACCCCGGTTCGGACCGACAAGACCATGCCGCTCGGCACCTCCGAAGTGACCGTGCTCGATCAGGCGACGGCCTATGCGGTCTTTCCGGCGGGCGGGTTCCAGTCGCAACGCCACGGCATCAGCCAGATTCTCAACTATGACGGCGACATTCTCTACGACTTCGGGCGCGACGCGCCGCCGCCACGCAGGGTTCTGAGCGAACAGGCGGTCTCGTCGATGAACCGCATCCTGACGCAGATTCCGGTCATCGGGACGGCGCGGCGCGCAGCCCTCGACAACGGGATCGTCACCGGCGGCAAGACCGGAACGACACAGGCTTATCGCGACGCATGGTTCGTCGGCTTCACCGGCGACTACACCACGGCCGTCTGGTTCGGCAATGACGACTATACCTCCACCGATGAAATGACCGGCGGATCTCTCCCGGCGATGACCTTCAAGCGGCTGATGGACTATGCCGAACAGGGGATCGAGCACCGCGCGATTCCGGGCATCGAAATCGCACCCGCCAAACCGGCGAAGGAGCGGGTCGCCGAAACTGCGAAGCCGGACGAGAACGCCCTGCCGCCGCTCGTGCGGCCGCGGTCATTATCCGCCGACGTAACCCGGCTCTTGAAAAAGATCGGCGACACATTCGAGAAAGCGCAACCGCTCAAGGCGCGCGAAAGGCCCGGCGGCAAGGTTGCCGTGCTCGAGCCGACGGATCGCGGCGTGAACATACGGACCATGCCCGGCACGACAAACAATTGACTTTGCAGTCAGAAATCCGTTCTCTGGCGCACAGGCCGAGCGGCGCCCCTACGAGCGCCGACAGGGTAAACGACGCAACATTCGATAGAGCCGCCACTTGTTTCGAGTTCCCCTCCTTGTCGCTCTTGCCCTCATCGTCGCGTTCGGCGGCGGAATCGGGACGGCCGTATGGGCGCTGAAGGCGACCGTCGGTTTCGGCTCGATCGCGATCGGTCCCTGGATCGCTTTTCCCGAAGCGCAGACCGTCTCCGCCGATCCCTATGCCAAGGCGCACCGCGCCCGGGCAGGCGAATTGCTCTATGGCGGCGCCGAGGGACTGGCCTTTACCGCGCTCACGGACGATACCGGTGCGCGCCTCTCGGCCGCCTGCTCCTATGACATTTCGGGTATGACACCGCCGGCGCGGTTCTGGACCCTTTATGCGGCGGCGGCGGACGGGACCGCGCTGTTGCCGGGGCCGGACCTGCCCTCCGCAATCAATTCCTGGACCGTCCTGCGCGCCGAGGACAGCCGCTTCGTCATCCACGTTTCCCCGGTTGCCCAGCCCGACAACTGGCTGGCGATACCCCGGACGGGCAGCTTCGCGCTCGTGCTGACCCTTCTGGACACGCCGACGGCAGGGTCCTCCGGCTTGATCGACCTCGCAATGCCGAAGATCGCAAAAACCGGGTGCGGGCATGCGTAGCATCATCTTCGCCATTCTCGTCGGTCTCGTCGGAGCGGCGCTTCTTCATATCGTGATCGTGCTCGCCCTGCCCCAGTTCACCGGCCGCGATGCCTATACGCGCGTGCTCGGCCTGCTCGAAATGGACAGCTTCTTTCCGCTGACCGCCGAACCGGGGCCGACAGGCCTGAACAACGCCGACCCCTTCCTGCGTACGGCCGTCTGCAGCTTCTCGGTGGCGGACGCTCCGGCTCGCTTCGTCGGGCGCGGCGACGTGCCCTTCTGGTCGCTTGCGATCTTCGACAGCGGGTCGAACGAGGTCTTCAGCATGAACGACCAGACAGCCGTCCATGGCGATCTCGACCTCGTGGTCGCCACACCGATCCAGCTCGTCGAGCTGCGCAAGTCGCCGCCCGAAGCGCTGGCGCAATCGATCATGATCGAGATGAAGGACGAGGAAGGTTACGCAGTTCTTCGAGCCCTGGCACCTCTCGACAGCTTCGAGGACCTGGTCCGCACATTCCTTGCGGAGTCGAGGTGCGAGCCCTTCCAGCGGTAGAGGCGAAGGTAACGGCGATTTGGGGGAAACTGAAATCGAAGTGGTCGAAGTCGGGCGGCGAACGGGCGCACCGCCCGGGCGGGCGCTGCCGGCGCTTTGCCCGCGGGTTTACTGCTTCTTGGCCTGGCGGCCAGCCGGGGCAGTTGGCTGCGGTCCGCGGCCGTCCAGCCTCTCGTAACGGATTCCTGTGAAGAACAACACCTTGGCGCCGCCCTTCCCGACAGGACGCCGTCGAGGGCGTTTGACGATCCGGTCCTGCATTCTGATTACGTCTGCCATGCTCGTCTCCATAGTCTCACGAGACGGATGAACTACCGTACAGATTTCACCCTGCCCGTTTTCGGGCTGACGCATTTTCCGGGTGCCCGGACAGACGCGCCCTTCTCAGTCACTCCTTCTTCCGGTCACCCGGATGTCGTCCGTTTCGGCATAAGAGGCGAGGCGATAATAGCCGCCTTGTGCCGATTGAGCCACAGCCTGGTTAACCGTTTGTTAATCCAGACCATGACGCATTAACCTCGCGCAATCCTCAATCCTGGGGGATTTGCAAATCCGGCAATCCGTCCGTCAGCGCCTTGCAATCAAACCGAAAAGGAAAGCCACACCCGCAACCGTCAGCAATGTCGAAATCGGTTCTTCCCGAACGCGCTCCCGGACGCGCTGCGTCATCAGTTCCGCTTCCCCCTGCACGATCGCCTTGGCTCCGGTGCCAATGGCCGAGACGGTCTCCGTCAGCCGGGCGATCTCTGCCTTCAGTTCCTGGACCTGGGATTCCAATTCGGCCTGTGCGCCGGACGCCCGCGTTTGGGCACCCGTCTCTGCACCGACTGCCGCCAGATTCTTCTCCGCCATCTCTCCGCTCCTTGCCATTCCGGTATCACCCTTTGCGCGTTTTCAACGCGTCGAGGCCGGATTGGTTCCCATCAGGACGACGCAAGAACCAGCGGCTCAAGGAAGGGCGGCGACGATCGCCGCCCACCCTGGAGTGAAGCGGCCGAATCGCCGCGCCTACTCTTCGCAGCGGAAATCGCCGCCGTCGCATTCCGCGATCGTCCTCTGCCCGTGGTAACGGCGCTCGCGGCGCGACTGTTCCCGTTCAGCGCCCTCGATCCCCCGCCGCCAGCGGTCATCGTCACGGCCGCGCTCCGATTCCCATTCGCGCCGCTCCCTTTCCCGGTCACGCTCCCAGTCTCGGCGTTCCCGCACTTGGCGGCGATCCCATTCCGGCCGGTCGCGTTCACGCTCGCGATCCCAATCGCGGTCATGCCTCCAGCGGTCGCGATGGCGATAGAAATCCCGGCCGCGGTAGTTCCGATCCCAATAGCTGTCGAACTCGAAGACGACCGTCGGAATGCCGAGCGGACGGTAGTATTCCGGCTCCACATAGACCCGGCTGCTGCGATAGGCGGCCTGCACGTATCGGCCTGCGACCCATCCCCGCCCGCCATAGAAGGAAACGTCGCACCAGGGGCTTTCCGACAGGCAGCCGTGAATTTCCACCGATTCGCCGACCGGAATGACCGTTACAGCTGGATAATATGTACTCGGTCCCGAGCGCATATTGACATTGGCAGTGGCAAAACCTTCGGCCGCCGATGCGGCCGCGGGCATGAGCAGCAGCGCAAAGGCAGCCGCTGCCCGCAAGAATATTTTCTTCACAAATCAACTCCCACATGAGAGGCCGCAGCCCGACTCGCTTCCGGCGTTTGCCGTCAATCGGATCAAATAGGAGCGCTTGTGGACTTTTTATGGCTGAGGAAAGCGGCCTCCGCTGCCGGGGCGGCTCGTCACCAGAATGACGCAAGCCTGAATAAAGCCCCAACGTCCATAGTTAATGCTGCGCTAACGATTTCGATCTAGTTTTAGACACGTGTGTCGTTCCGAGCCATCGGAATGCCGTCATGCTTTGCGTTTTAGGATATGTCGTGACAAACCGGTTTCGTGAGTTGGAACGGCCGCAGACGGGGCGGTTGAAGGACGTCGTGCTGATGGCGACTGTCACCGGCTTCGAGAGCCTTCGGATTCCAAGCAGGTCCGACATGAAGCAGTTTGCCGAGCTGTTCGAGCCGCTCTTCCTCGGCTCCAGCAACGAGGCCCGCCGACAGGCGGCGGCGGCACTATCCCAATGCCCGCACGTGCCGGAGCCGGTGGCCCTGTTGATCGGCAGCATGCCGATTTCGATCGCCGCCGCCTTCCTTGCCCGTGCGACAGCGATTTCCGACGGCGTGCTCATTTCCATCATTCGCCAGCAAGGGCAGGGCCATGCGAACGCCATTGCCCGTCGGGAGAGCCTTTCGCCTTCGGTGATCGACGCGCTCGTCGAGCATCATCAGTCCGCTCCTCTCCCCGCACGTCTTCACGACGGCGCCAGTCGCCCGGCGGCGAGCGATCCGCAGCCGGCTGCCGCAGCCGCCGATCGCGAAGAAAAGCTGCGCGCGGAAATCAAGGCGCTGGCGCGCGTCGGATCACAGGAGAAGAACGGCACCTCGTCGATCCAACCCGTCAGCGAGCTGCATTGCGCGCTGCTCGTCCGTTTTGCGCGCAATGGCGAAGCGACCCTCTTCTCCACGGCCCTGGCAGACGCGCTCGGAGCAAGCCGCGCACTCACCGACCGGATATTGCTCGATGTTTCCGGCCAGCAACTCGCCGCGACGCTTGCAGCTCTCGCCTTCCCGGCGGACGAGGAAAGCCGCGTGCTCGAGGCGCTCTATCCCCATCTTTCCGAAAGAATCGGCGGCGGCAACCGCGCCGAAGCGCTGATCGGAAGTCTCGACCGGCAGGCGAGCGGCGAACGGGTGGCGTCCTGGGTTCGCGCCGATGCAAACGGGCCGAAGCCAGGACGGCATGAGAGCCTGCTTGCGGATAATCGAGCCGCGGACCCGCGCCGGCACGACGCGCAACCGATTGCGCGTCAAAGCAAGGCCGTCCAACCAAAGCGAGGCTTCGGCCAGTTCTAGATCCGTTGATCGTAGCCGATCAAAGCACAACGACATCCAGCAGCTCAAATTGCTACGGGCGCGGGAGGAGTTCTTTCAGCCCAAGGACTTGGTCCGGCTGGATTCCCGTGACAAGCACAGGAATGAGGAGAGCGAGCAAACTGCGGCGGGTGTCCCGAATCTCGACAGGTCTCAAACCAGATCGAACAGATCGCTGCAGTCGTCGAGTTCCAGCTCTACAATCCAGCAGTCCGGGTCGAAGCGGATTTCCGAGGAAAGCGCCCGTTCGACGGCGTCGGCCTCGGCGCCACGCAATCGCACCTCGAAGCGGCGCGACGTATCTCCTTCCCCATCGAAGAAATTCTGCGGCGCCGGCGCATAAAGCGTCTCGTAGCCCGATCGTCCGCGCTGCCGGATGAAGATCGCGCCGGCGTCCTCCGCTCCCTTGCGCAGCACAGCCGCATACCCGCCGCGTCCAAAGGCGTTCCGCAAAAGCGAGGAGACGAAAATGTGGGACTTCAGGCGCATGCACAGCTGATACACGCGCGACCGGCGAGATGCAAACGGAGCGGTCGACCGGCAGTGGTGCGCAACTGATCCTCTTGCTCTGGCCGTCAGAGCGCTCCGATTTCCTTAAGCTTCTTGAGAACCTTGGGGTTGGGCTCTCCGGTCTGAGGAAGACGATAGTGTTTTTCGAAATGGCGGATGGCGGCGCGCGTCTGATCGCCGGCAACGCCATCGACGACGACATCCGCATAGGCGAGATTGCTCAGCCCCTTCTGGATGTTCATCACCATTTCGCTCGACACGGGAACCTCCGTGCGGGAGCCGAGCGCGTTCTCCTTCTCGGCGCTGCGGATGGCAGCGGCGACCGGATCTGCCTCGGCCGGAACAGTCTTCGGGTCGGCATAGGGCCGGTTGGCGGGCGTCGCAACTGCCGGCGGGGAGCCGCCGGCGTTGCGCAGTGCCCGAAGCAGATCGTCACTCGGCGCACCCGTCTCCATACGGCCGGCTTGCTTTTCGAAGCGGAGGATCGCCGCCGAGGTCTTCGGACCGCTTCGGCCGTCCGGCGCTCCTTCGTAAAAGCCGAGCCTTGCCAGTTCCTTCTGGATGTCCGCAACCAGCGTCGAGACCGTGCTGCCGGGCGCATCCGGTGAGTCCTGCGCCGGAAGCGACGCCTGCCGTTCGTTGGGCCCGTCCGTTGCCGCATCGCCGGCTTTCGCGTTCCCCTCCCGCTCTATGACGAAGGTGGTAACATCGCGCTGCTCGACCGGCTCGCCTTTGGCAGCCGCAAGGCGTTCGGCCACTTCGGGACTGACGAGGGGCACGCGGGTACGCAGAAGCGGCGAGGGATGAGTACCGTTCTGGTACCACATGGCGTTTGCGGCGACGAAACTGAAGACGACGGCAAAGATCGCCGACCCGCCGGCGCTCACCGGATGGCGGGAAATCAGGCGACCGGTGAGCACCAGACCACGGCCGACGACGGCGAGTCCGCGCAAGGCCAGACCCGCTCCGCGCCGCGCCGCCCGCTTGCGCTCAGGCTGTTTTCGCTTGCGCGGCGCCATGTCCCCCTTCCCTGTCAATTTCTACGGTGTGGAAAGCCTCGGAGAGCGCCGGCACTCCGGTTTCGCTCTTTCCGTCTGCGTGCTGCTTCAATCGCGGCGGAAACTCCACTGTGACGGGCGCATTCGCGCACTCCCTTTCTGCCGCGCCTGCGGCATCGCTGGGAATGGTTACGACGATAACGGTACCCTCCCCCTCGGCGCTGCGGATCGCAAAATCGCCGCCATGCAGTTCGGCAAGTCCCTTGACCAGCGAGAGGCCGAGTCCGGTACCCTCGTAGCGGCGGGTATAGTCATTCTGAATCTGGACGAAAGGTTGGCCGAGCATTTGCAGCTTGTCCGCAGCGATCCCGATCCCGGTGTCGCTGACCGTCAGCTTCAGCATGTTGCCTTCAAGTGCGGCATCCACCGTGACAAGCCCGCCGCGGTCGGTAAACTTGATGGCGTTGCCGATGAGATTGATGAGGATTTGCTGGAAGGCGCGCTGGTCCGCATTGATCTCGCCGACGGAACGGGTGACGCGGCTCGTCAGCCGCACGCCTTTTTCGCGCGCCTGGTGCGACAGCATGGCCTCGCAGGCGGCGATCGCCTCGGCGACACGGAACGGTTCGAGGAGAAGCTCGTAACGGCCTGCTTCGATCTTGCTGATATCGAGCATCGTGTTGACGACCGAGAGAAGATGCGTGCCGGATTGATGGATCAGCGACACGTATTCGCGCTGGCGATCGTTTTCGAGCTTGCCGAAATATTCGCCTGCAAGCACGTCCGAAAAGCCGAGGATGGCATTGAGCGGCGTGCGCAATTCATGGCTGACGGCCGCAAGGAACCGCGTTTTGGCATCGTTGGCCGACTCGGCATGTGCTGCCTTGGCGGCCGCCTCTGCCTGCAAGCGGGCCTCTTCGGAAACATCGCGAGACTGGGCGACAATCGCAAGGAGATTTCCTTCAGCGTCTCGAATCGGCGTCATCTCGCAGTAGATATGTGCGAATTGAGCGCCATCCGCCGACGTCCGTTCGAGACGGATGTCCACGGCAGAGCGCTCGCTGTCCAGGCGCAGCGAATCAATCGCTCTCAGGAAGGCGATGCGATCCGATACATGGATCTGCTCGATGAAGCCGCGCCCATGCGGATCGCGCATCAGTTTCAGATACTCACTCGCATCGCGGCCGTGGACGGACAGGACGTGGCCCCGGGTATCGTGGACGGTCACCAAACCCGCAAAGAGATTATATGCCGCATTGAGATCGGGCAGTTCCGGTGCAGGCGCGAGTTCCACCTCGCCGGCCGCCGGGAAATCGCGGCCGCTCGCAATGGCTGCAGCCGCGGCCAGCAGGGACGCCGAGGCCCAAAGCGCCGCTCCCGCCGGCAGCGCGGCGGATACGGGCAATGCCAGGGTCAGCGCGAGCGGGACGATCGGCAGCGCGGTCAGGGATACGGCAGCGACGGCACGCAAGCGTCTGAAGTCGTGACGCGCAATTGCTGGGCCCAGGCCGCCGCGCGGCAGCCAGGGTGCGGCCGCTTCATCCACAAAGGATGTCCATCTGCCAGCCATGTCACGCAATAAACTCACGCCTTGCCCTGCCGAATTTGTCGTTCTTGCGAGGCAATTTCGGACCGTTCCGCGTCGTCGCGGACGACCGCCTCGTGATGACCCGAATCTCGCACCCCTGACTTAATGAAAGAATAAACGGCCGCTCTCCGGAGGCGTCCGGGGCGACCGAAAGTTCCCGATTTGAGGCAATCCGAGCGAGCATCGTCAGATGTGGTTAACGGTGCGTAAGCAGCGGATTTTCGTGGATTTTTCGGCTCGCGTTAACGATTTGGGCAGGCATCGCCACTATCCGGTGCCGGGAACGCGAGGCTTGAGGCCGAGACCTCAGCCACGAGCGTTAACGACGGCCGCTGAAATGCAGGGAAAAGCGTCTGCACGAATATGCTGATCCCTGAATTTCAATAAAATTTGAAGCAAATACCGTTGTTTCTGGAAAAGCGGCCTTGTGATTCCCGCGCTAGTTTCGAAGCGTAAACACCACGGCCGGAGCCGAAGGCAAAAGAGGATGGCGCAAGATGTGGTTTCTCGTAAAGGCGACGTTCTGGTTCTCGCTGGTGCTGGTGCTGCTGCCGTTTCTCGATCCGTCGAGCAGCGAGAAGCTCGAGCACGGCCCGAAGATGGAGATCGGCGGCACATTCTCTGCCGCGAACGAAGCCTTTCAATATATAAGCGCGATCTGCGTAGAGAAGCCGGACGTCTGCGAGAAGGGTGCGGAGACTTTCGTCGCCCTCGGACATCGCGCCCGCGAAGGCGCTCGCATCGCCTATGAGTTTCTCAACACCCAGTTCGCGGAAGGCGACGCCGCCGCTCCCGACGTCAAGGTCATGACCGGTACCGTCGCACCGGCAGAAAGTATCCCTTCGGCGGAAGCGACCGAGAAGGCCGAACAAGCATTCAAGCGTATGCCGGTTCCGGAACACCGCCTCGATCCCGGTCCGGCTTCCGGGAAGTAAGCCCTGCCGCGGAGAAGCAAGACTGATCGTTGGGGCGTGGCAGCGCGGGGAAACGCGATTGCCTGTTCTCTTTGCGGCCCGCCTCTCCTATATGAAGGTGAAACGATGCGCCCGCACTGCGATTGAAGCAGTTACACGCGGACTGCGCTACGCAGCGGGCGCCGAAAGCCGGACATAGCATGACTTCACTTGACCAGATCATCGACGACTTTGCATTTCTCGACGAATGGGAAGATCGCTACCGCTATGTGATCGAACTTGGCAAGAACCTGCCCGAGATGCCGGAAGCCTCGAGGACGAGCGAGAACAAGGTGCAGGGCTGTGCCAGCCAGGTCTGGCTCGTGACCCATGCGACCGGCGATACGGAAGACCCGCTTCTCACCTTCGAGGGAGAATCGGATGCGCATATCGTGCGCGGCCTCGTGGCAATCGTCCTCGCCATCTTCTCCGGCAAGCGTGCTTCGGAAATTACCAAAACCGACGCTCTCGACATCTTCGGCAAGATCGGCCTCATCGAACATCTTTCCTCGCAACGCGCGAACGGCCTGCGCTCGATGATCCGGCGTATCAAGAGCGAAGCCGAAGGACGCCTGCCTGCCTGACCGGCGAAGAGTCAGAGCACTTCCAGGACAAGTGCGTAACGGTTTTTCGTCCGGAAGCGCGTAGCTTCAACGGGTGGCAGCGTGTCAGTGTTTCAATGAAATACTTAAACGTCCTGAAAAAGCCGGCCCGAATGAACCGGCCGGCCTTTATGACACAACTCAGGCGTTGCGCGTTCCCGATGGCCCCGTGGGGCCGCCCGGATCACTTGCCGCGGCGCTTCCGACGCTGTCCCAAACCCATTTCCTTGGCGAGCCGCGAGCGTGCTTCCGCGTATGCCGGCGCGACCATCGGATAATCCGCAGGCAAATCCCACTTGTCTCGGTAGTCTTCCGGCGAAAGGTTGTGGTGCGTCATCAGATGCCGCTTCAACGACTTGAAGGTGCCGCCGCATTCGAGACATGTGATCTGGTCGTCCTGCACCGACTTTCGGACCGAAACCGCGGGCTTCGGCTTTTCCACCGGGACGACCACCGGTGCAGGAGCCGTGGTGTTGTTGAGAGCCGAATGCACGTCGGCTATCAGCGTCGGCAGCTCGGCAACCGGAACCACGTGGTTGCTTACATAGGCGGCAACGATCTCCGCCGTAAGCTCAACCAGGAGTTCATTGCTCGCACCGAGCGAAGTCTCTGTCATTTCTTTCTCCTATCGGAATCCAGCGACGAAACCTGAAACAGAGTTCCAGGGGGAGGATGTACAAAATGCCGTCAATCAGCGCTTGCCGCCTCGGAACCGACCGCGATCTCGCAATGGAGACTGCGGTTCTGCCGCAACATCAAGGCTCGAATTGCGAGAGGGAAGAACCGTCACCAAGGCGCCAAAGCGGCCGACACCTCAAAGCAACGGACAAGCATCACAACTCAGGCTGGAATTTCATCTCAAAGTATTTTCCACGACGACACTTTGCATTTACTGCATTAACACTGATCTGCCAAAAGTCCAAACATAAATTTATCGGCATGCAGCAACTTTATTCCGAGTTGCTAAAATTGTCACGCTCGGCAAAATTGTCCTCAAATACAGAGTCAGAAATGCTGCCCGTCAATGCCCGCGCGGCTCTTCCTTATGGGGAAGCTGATCTATCACCGATCGTTTTGTCATCCTGTAGCCCGCTTGATGCGCGGCTTTTGCCAATAGATGGGCCGAGATCGGTGCCGTCAGCACGAAGAAGCCAAATCCCGCAAGTGCGCGCACGAAGACGGCGGCATCGAGCGAATGCAGCCCGGCCGCAAAGAGCAGCAGACCCGAACCGACGGTACCGGCTTTCGAGGCCGCATGCATGCGGGTGTAAAGGTCGGGGAAGCGGATGAGGCCAACCGCGGCAAGCAGCGAGAAGCAGGCGCCGACAATCATGATCAGCGCAACGAGGTAGGCGATGATTTGCAGAACCATCAACGCGCTCCCTTGCGTTTGCGGCGCCCGGCCTGTCCCGCGCGCGAGCGCGTCGACGACGGCTTTGCCTGGGCCAGGTCAGTTGCGCCCGGCGTCATGCGCTCCGGCGAGAGACCGCGCGCCAGGATGAAGCGGGCGAAAGCGACCGTCGCAAGAAAGCCGACGAGCCCGAGGGCGATCGCGATATCGATGTAGAGATAGAAGCCGGTTCTCACAGCGATCACCGCGATCAGGCCGATCGCAATCGCCACCAGCATATCGAGGCCCAGCACCCGGTCCGGAAGAGTCGGCCCGCGAATGATGCGCAGCACCGTCAACAGCAGCGCGAGAGAGAGAAGCACGAGCGCCACGCCGGAGGCCGTGCTCAGGACTGCAGCGGGCGTCATCGTTCGAAGGCCTCCCGAATTCGACGTTCGAAGCCGCCGGCGATGTCTCGCCGTAGAGCCCCCGGGTCGGCGCAATCGAGCGCATGGACGTAGAGGGTCTTGCGATCTTCGGAGACATCCACCGACAGCGTACCCGGCGTCAGCGTGATCAGATTGGCGAGCAGCGTTATCTCGAAGTCACTCCTGAGCGCGAGCGGATAGGCAAAAATGCCAGGCTTCAGCGCCATGTTCGAGCGGAGAACCAGAATTGCGACCTTCGTTGCGGAAATCGCGAGCTCCTTGAAAAACAACAATGCGAGCAACAGCAGCCGCAACGGTCTCAGCGGGTAAGCCACCGGGCGCAGCTCACGCCGGATCAACCAGAGCGACAAGGCGCCGGCCGCGAAGCCCAGCAGGAGGTTAGCGGGCCTGAAGCTGGCGCTGATTGCCCCCCAGATAAGCGTAAAGACCAGGTTGGTCAGCAGGAATTTCATTGCGGACCTCCTGCGGGAAAGACTGAATTCAGGTAAGCGGACGGCTCTGCAAGACCGGCTGCGGCGCTCTGGATCGTCGCAAGCAGCGGTTCGGGATAGAGGCCGAGCGCAAGCGCCAGAAGCGTAAGTGCTGCAAGCGGACCCAGGGCCGTCGCGGACAGGGGGGCCGGGCCGGCGGCCGCCTCGGGTATTGCGCTGTCTCGCCAATAGGCCAGGAGGAAAAGGCGGCCGGTCGCAATCATGGTGAAGAAGCCGACGAGAAGGAGCGCGGCGGCAAGCCACCAGGCGCCGATATCGATGGCCGCCTTCACCAGCATGACCTTCGGCCAGAAGCCGGAAAAGGGCGGCAGCCCCGAAATGGCGAAGCACAGCATCAAGGTCAGCGCCGCAAACCCCGCATGCTTGCGGTAAAGGCCCGCAAGCGTTGCGATCGAGCTGTCTGCACCGAGGCGCATTGCGATCCCGGAGGCGAAATAAAGGCCCGTCATCACCAGCATCGAATGGAGCGCGTAGAAGATCGCGCCGCCAATGCCGCCCGGTCCGCCGATGGCTATGCCTGCAAGCATCGAACCTATGCCCGAAACGACGAGGTAGCCGAGAAGGCGCCGGAAATCCGTTTGCGCGAGCGCGCCGAGAACGCCGACCATCATCGTCAGGGCACCGACGAGCGCCAGTACGAAGCTCAATTCCTCCCTTTCGATCGGGAAGAGCATGACCGTCACCCGGATCAACGCATAGATACCGACCTTGGTGAGCAGGCCGGCAAAGAGCGCCGACACGACGACGCGAGGGGTATGGTAGGAAGCAGGCAACCAGAAGTTCAAGGGAAACGCGGCCGCCTTCATGCCGAAGGCAAGAACATAGAGTCCGACCAAAGTCATCAACGGCGCATTGACGCGCAGTTCGTCGGCCTTGCGCGCGATATCGGCCATGTTGAGCGTGCCGAACACGGCGTAGAGGAAGCCGGTAGCGACGAGGAACAGCGTCGTTGCGACCAGGTTCAGAAAGCCGTACTTCACCGTCCCGTCGATCTGCCCGCGCTCGGAGCCGAGGACCAGAAGCCCGAAGGAGGAAATCAGCAGGACCTCGAACCAGACATAGAGGTTGAAGATATCCCCTGTCAGGAAGGCTCCCGAAACGCCGGCCATCAGCAGCATCAGCAGCGGATAGAAACCATAGCGCCGGCCGCTGTCGTTGATATCGGCCAGCGAAAAGATGCCGGCCGCAAAAGCGACCAAGGCCGCCACCAGGGCAAAGAGCGCACCGGTCAGGTCGACCGTGAAGGCGATGCCGAACGGCGGCAGCCAGCGCCCCATCACCATGGTCGTCGGCCCGTTTCTTGCGACGTGATCGAGCAGCGCCACGTCGATCAAAACCAGAACGGCCAGGCTCGCAAGCGCTATTGCGGGCTGGAGGCCGGCCCAGCGACGAAGCATCACGAGGAGCGCGCCGACGGCCAGACACCAGGCGACGGGCAGAACGACGAGCCATTCAACGGCCGACGCCGGGGTCAGCATCAGGGCCGCGGAAAGGTCGACGGGAGCGGGGGTGGAAACGGCCATGTGCGTCAGTATCCCAGTGGCGGCGCCGGCTCGTTCACCGGTTCCGCAACACGCATCTCGTCCGTGTTGTCTGTCGCGAGGTCTTCATAGGCGCGCCAGGCGAGAACGAGGAGAAAGGCGAAGAAGGAGAAGGAAATCACGATGGCGGTCAGGATCAGCGCCTGCGGCAAGGCATTGGCCGCCGGACCGGAAAGCACATCGGCACCCTCCGCTATGACCGGCGGTACGTCGCGCGTCAGGCGGCCGCCGGTGAAGATCAGGAGGTTCACCGAATTTCCCAGGATCGCCACGCCCAGGAGGACGCGGATGATGGATTTCGACAGAAGCAGGTAAATGGCGACGGTGAAGAAGAAAGTGACCAGCAGGGAAAACCAGGTCTCCATCAGGCGCCCCCTCTTTCTTCAAGCGACAGCGCGATCGAACTGATGGCACCGACGACGACCAGGTAGACCCCAGTATCGAACAGCATGACCGTGGAGAGCGGAACCTCGACGCCGAAAAAGGAGGGATAAATCCACAGCCCGGTCATGAACGGCACCCGCGCGAAAAGTGACGCAAGTCCCGCCAAGGTCGCGGCGAAAAGGCCGGCGCCCGCGATAGCCATCGGGTGGAAGAATATCGCCCGCCGCACCGTCTCCACACCGTGGGCGATGCCGTAGATCGCCAGCGCCGAAACGGCGATCAACCCGCCGATGAAGCCGCCTCCGGGCTCGTTGTGGCCACGCAGCAGCACAAAGATCGAAAAAAGCATCATCAATCCGGCGAGGAAGGGCGCGACGGTCCGAAAAATGATCGACTTCATACCGGCTCCTTCGTGTTCGCTTCAGCGGCCGCGATCTCGCGCGTTTCGCCGCGTCTCAACGATCCCGCCCGCAACCGCACGAGGGAAAGGATCGACAGGCCAGCAACCAGCACGACGGCAATTTCCCCGAGCGTATCCGTACCGCGGAAGTCGACGATGATCACGTTGACCACGTTCGCGCCGTGCGCGATCGATTTCGAATAGAGGTTGAAGAATTCCGTCAGCGTCGAATCGAACGGCACGCCGGTAACCCGGAGTAGGAAAAGGCCGAATCCGATTCCGCAGGCGAGCGCGATTGTGAAGTCGGGAAGCTTCTGTCTGAGTGGTCGGTGATCGGAGGGAGACAGCCGCAGCCGGGTCATCACCAGTGCCAGCACGACGACGGACAGCGTCTCTATCATGAACTGGGTGAAGGCGAGATCCGGAGCGCCGTAAAGCAGGAAGAGCATCGCAACGGCGAAGCCCTGAATTCCGAGCGACACGATCGCCGTCAGCCGGTCCGCGGCCAGCACCACGGCGAAGAGGCCAAGCACCGCGATCGCCATGATCGCGAACTCGTGCAGCGGCACGTCGCCCGGAAAGAAAGGTGCGCGCGGGAATTCGCCATAGCGCAGCGGCAATGCGAGCATGACGGCGGCGACGAGCAGGAAGGTTACGGTCATGTAGTTATCGAGACGGCCGCCCTGCAAGCGCCGGGTCGCGGCGACCGCAAACCGCACGAGGCCGCGTATGAACTGGTCGAAGCCTCGATCCGGTCCCCAGCCGATATCGGCAAGGATCACCGCCATGGCTGCGCGCAGCCGCGTCAGATTGAGGAACAGAACGACGCCGACCGCCAGCGTCACCACGGAGAGCAACAGCGGCACGCCGATATGCGGTGCGAGCGATATCGTCACGGTTCTCGGCTCGCCGGCAACGGCCGAGGCCATGGGCGAGGTCACGAACCGATGAACGAGGCCCGACATCAGCGCGATGAAAAGGCCCATCGCAGCCAGGATAGCCGGGCCGATCCAGAGGAGCACCGGTGCCTCGTGGGCATGCTTCGGCGTATCGACCTTAGGGCCGAGAAACGGTTTTAGAGCGATCGCGAAGCCGACGGCGAACATCAGGCCGTTGCCGAGGATGGTCAAGGCCGCGAACACCATGGACCGACGGTCGAAACCGGAGAGTGCGGCGTAGATTTCCTCTTTCGCAAGGAACCCGAAAAAGGGCGGAAGGCCGCCCATCGACAGGGCCGCCGCAAGAGCTATGGCGAAGGTCAGAGGCATGGCGCTGCGCAGGCCGCCGAGCTTCGTCAGGTGGCGCGTACCGGTTTCATGATCGATAATGCCGGCCACCATGAACAGCGCCCCCTTGAACAGGGCATGCGCCACCAGGTAAAGCACTGCGGCTTCAATGGCGTAGGGCAGGCCGAGCCCGGTCAGCATGACCAGAAGACCCAGCGACGACATGGTCGTATAGGCCAGCATCATCTTCAGGTCCGTCTGGCGCACTGCCAGGGCGGCTCCGGCGACGAGCGTCGTCACGCCGAACAGCGGCAACAGCACCTGCCACTCCGTCGTGCCGCCGAGCACCGGGTTGAGCCGCATCAGAAGATAGACGCCCGCCTTCACCATCGTCGCCGAGTGCAGATAGGCCGAAACGGGAGTCGGCGCTTCCATGGCGTTCGGCAGCCAGAAGTGAAACGGAAACTGTGCCGACTTGGTGAATGCGCCGCCGAGGACGAGGAGCAGCGCCGCGAGATAGAAGGGGCTCTGCTTCAGTTCGTCTCCGAAGGACAGCAGCAGCGAAAATTGCGTGACGCCGCTGACGTTCCACAGGATGAGGAGCCCGGCTAGCAAGGCAAGTCCGCCTCCCCCGGTCACGACCAGAGCCTGCAAAGCCGCGCGGCGCGCCGCCTCGCGGCCGTGATCGAAGCCGATCAGCAGGAACGAAGTGATCGACGTCAGCTCCCAGAAGACGAAGAGCATCAGGAAGCTGTCCGAGACGACGAGGCCCTGCATCGAGCCCATGAACATCAGAATGAACGAAAAGAAGCGGCCCTGGTCGGGATGCCCCTTCAGATATCCGCCCGAATAGAGGACGATCAGTGTGCCGATGCCCGAAATCAGAAGTGCGAATGTCAGTGACAAGCCGTCGATCAGCCAGGAGAAGCTGACGTTGAAGGATGGTATCCAGATATAGCCGCCGGTGACGATCTCGCCGGCGGCGACTTCCGGAATGAAGCCTGCGAGATGCATGAAGACGGCGAGTGGCGCCAGCGCCAACAGCCAGGCGGCATTCCCGCCGAGAAGCCGGGTCAGGGCCGGCGCGACGACGGCCGCGGCAAAGGGAAGACCGAGGGCCAGGAATGTCAGGGCCGCGGCATCCATCGTATCGACACGCTCCTTGTCTTTGATCTTTCAGTCAAGCTTTAACCGGACATAGAAGATGGTCGGGCCTGCCTCAAGGGAAATCGGCCGGGGTGTGAGGTTATGCCACGTTTATACTGTGTAGAGGGCAGCGGCTTCGTCCCGACCCTGATCATCCTGTCCAAAACGCGGAGCTCCTGGCATCGACTCCCATTTGTGCCCAAGCAGAACCCATCCTATATATTCGCTGCAATCGAAAGGAGCGCAGCCATGTCCGAAAACCGGATGCCGAAGATTACGAAGACGAACGAGGAGTGGCGGGCAGCGCTGACGCCCGAGCAGTACCGCGTCACACGCGAACATGGCACCGAGCGTCCCTTCACCGGCCCCTTCCTCGACAATAAAAGGCATGGCACCTACAAGTGCGTCTGTTGCGGCCGCGCGCTGTTCCGCTCGGATACAAAGTTCGATTCCGGCTGCGGCTGGCCCAGCTATTTCGCCCCGGTCGATCCGGACGCGATCTCTGAATATGTGGACCGCTCGCACCACATGGTCAGAACGGAGATTCGCTGTGCCGATTGTGACGCCCATCTCGGCCATGTCTTCCCCGACGGGCCTCCTCCGACGGGCCTGCGCTATTGCCTGAACGGCACCGCGATGACATTCGAGGAGGATTGACCACGGGCCTGTTTCGGCGGCACTTTCCAGCATGCGTGTGGTCTGCCGCATGCCCTTAAACCCGGAACGTTTTGAAGATAAGATGGTGCAGCAGTTCAAAGCCGTTGCGGCGGCCCTCGGCGTCCAGAACAAAACGCGCGGCGCGGTGAGGAGAAGCGGCAGGTCGAACGAAGCCTAGAGGACGCCCCGCATGCGCCGTGCCTGTATCGCATCTCTGCTCCTCGTGACGCTTGCCTCGCCCGCTGTCGCCGAGGACGACTGGCACCCTTACGCCAATCCCCGCTTCGGTTACACGGTCGACATCCCGCCCGGATTCGAGATGGGCCTCGAGGCCGATAACGGCGACGGCGTCAGATTTCACGCCGATGACAACGGCGCGACGCTCATGGTGTTCGGCACCCATCCGCCGGATGGCGACTTCGAAACCGACGTCGCCGAAAGGATCGGCTACGAGAAGCAGGACGACTGGCGAATCATCTTCTCGCGCGTCACGTCCGCCTGGGCGAGCTTTTCCGGCGCGCGCGAGAGCGACGTCTTCTATACGCGGGCGATTGCGCTCTGCGACGGCAGCGCCGCCTATTTCAGGCTCCAGTATCGGAAGAGCAAACTGACCAGTTTCGATGGGGTCATCTCGCGCATGGCCTCGGCACTCAGGCCGTCGGAAGAATGTCAGCCTGCTGCAGACTGAAGCTGCAGCTCTGACTCCAAGCTTAAGATACGGCGGCGCTGCTGATGCAGGTTAGGACTGCGGAATAGTGCACAGCAGCTCCCGTGACGACGAAGCCGTGCCAGATGGCGTTCTGGAAGCGCAGGCGCTCCCAGACATGGAAGATGACCCCGACCGAATAGATGACGCCACCAATGACGATCAGAGTGAGCGTCGTTGCGCTCAAGGCGGTAAAGAGGGATTTCGCGGCGAGCAAGCCGCTCCAGCCCATTGCGAGATAAAGCAAGATCGCCAGCCGATCGAAGCGCCCGGGCAGGAGGCACTTCATGGCGATGCCGGCGGCTGCGATAAGCCAGATGGCGACCAGCATCGAGAAGAGGAACGGATCATCCCAGCCGCGCTGCAGAAACGGCGTGTAGGTTGCAGCGATCAGCACGAAGATTCCGGAGTGGTCCAGCCGACGCAGCAGCCACTTGGCCCGGCCGACCGGAAGGAGATTATAGACGAATGAGATGGACAGAGCGGCGATGAGCCCGCCGCCATAGATCGAAGCCGCGGCCAATTGCCCGGACGTGCTCCAGACGGTGGCGTAAAAGATCAGGGCGGTAACACCGACGAGCGCCGCCGAAAGGCCGATCCCATGGACGATTGCGTCGGCGATCATCTCCGATCGGTCGTAGTCCCATTTGACGCCGGCAACCTTCACGCGGCCCCTCCCGCTCCGCTTCCGATATCCGTGCAGCCTGCAGCAGCAACGAAATACCTCATGATCGATCACGGCGAATTCGAACGGTCCGTAACGCCGCACAAGACCACTGGTTCGGTTCATCCTGCCACAGGGCAGCGGCGCGTCAAAGCACCAGGATCGGGCGAAAGGATCAACTTTTGCAACGCATTACAACAAATACCGCACCCTCCGCCGGAGCGTGCGGCAGGCGGCTTCCTCTGGAGCAGGTGGGAGTTTGGGCGGTTATCTCCCGCCGGTCGCGATCTCGGCGGCGCAGGTCTGACAGAGCGGAGCATGCGGCACGGCGCGCAGCCTTTCCGGGGATATGGGGTCGCCGCAACGCACGCAAATGCCGAAGGTCCCTGCTTCGATGCGGTTGAGTGCAGCATCGATCGCGCGAATTTCGCCCTGGCCGGCCAGGCCGAGTCCTTCCAGGACCTCATCGCTCTCCCGTTCCGTTACGCGATCCGGCACATCGGCATTCATCGGCTGCTCGAGGTCTTCTTCTATCTGCACCAACCGGCCATGAAGTTCGCGTTTGCGGCGCAAAAGCTGTTCGCGAAAGTCGTCAAGCGCATACTTATCCATTGCGTGACTCCTTCGGATCGCGGCGCAGGGGGCCTGCACCGTGCCGTTTTATTCCCAGTGTTACCGGTCGACGAGAACCGCGCAGGGGCAATGGCTGACGACACGGCTGGCGGTCGACCCGATGAAATAATCGATCAGGCCCGGGCGGTGGGACGCGATGATCACCAGGTCGGCCTTCTCTTCCTCGGCCAGTGCATTGATACTGCCGGCAGCTCCGCCGGTGCGGATTTCGACGCGTCCGTTGATGCCATGCTTGGTTTTCAGCGCTTCCAGGGTCTTGACCGCGTGCTTGCGCGATTCCTCGATCATCTCCAGCGGAAAATCGACGATCATGTAGCCTTGTGCATAGGCGTTGAGATCCTCGACGACGTTGAGCAGAATGATCTCTCCCCCCTCGTCGATCAGTTTCTCGGCGATGCCAAGGACGGACTCGCCGTGCTCCAGTTGATCCATGGCGATCGGCACGATGATCTTCCTGTACATGCTGCTACGTCCTTTTCTATGTTACCACGTCGCACGCCGAATGCGACGGCCCCTGGCTCCCGATAGAGACGGAAACCACATCACGTACGCCGTCCTGCGCCGGACCGACATCGAACGGTGACGGCTGTACGGGCCTTGACTTGGATCAAAGTGACCGCCCCTCTGCTCCCATCGCTCCCACCGTTAAAGGTAGCGCGGCCGCGACGACTGTCAACGTTTGTCGAACACAACATCAAGTAATATAAGAGCTTCCGCCTACCTGTTCACGTACTCATATTGGATTGAGGGCAGCAGATCACAGTCTCGGGCGTCGCCCTCCCGCTGTCCGAAAGGCGAATAGGATGAAGGACACCGCACAACCGAAGCCGCAGGCCAGCGTTCCCGCCGATCACGCGACCGCGATGCCCGCTTATGTCGACCGGTCGCATCTTGTCGTAAGCGACCTGGAGACGGTGTCGTCCTGGTACCAGCGGATACTCGGCCTGTCGCCGATCGAGGCGCACAAAAGCGGCGTGACGCTTGGCGTCGCCGGAAGACCGCTCCTGACATTGACGGGCGACGGCAATGCCGTAAGGGCTCCGCGAAGTGCACCCGGTCTCTTCCATCACGCATTCCTGGTTCCGGACCGCACCGAGCTCGGACGCTGGCTCGTGCACGCCGCCGAGAACGGGGTGCAGTTGCAGGGAGCCTCCGATCACCTCGTCAGCGAAGCAATCTATCTCGCTGATCCGGAGGGTAACGGAATCGAGATTTATCGCGATCGCCCACGCGCCGAATGGAATTACGGAGCGGACGGCATGGTGGCAATGAACACGCTGCCGCTCGATCTGCAGGCACTCTACGACGAGGTGCCGAAGAACAGCTGGGACGGCTTGCCGGCCGGCACCAGGATCGGTCACATTCACCTCCAGGTCTCGGATATCCCGCAGGCGGACAATTTTTTCCGCAATGGCCTGGGGCTCGACCTCATGGCACGCTACCCTGGAGCCAGCTTCTTCGCGACCGGCAAGTACCATCACCACGTGGCGGCCAATATCTGGAATTCTCGCGGAGCGCCGAAACGCCTGGGCAACATGACCGGTCTTGCCGACTACACGATCCGCTTCCGGGACCCGGAGGCCCTCGACGCGGCGATCCAGAAGCTCGACGCGCTCGAAATAGCGAGGGACAGGCAGGGCGACACGCATAGCCTCACCGACCCGTGGGGCATCGGCCTCAAACTCGTCGCCTAGGCGTCTCGGCGGCCCTTTCCGCTTGATCGCCGCGCTGGTGCCCTCTATCTCATTGTCTCCCCCATACGGCGCCGCACGTCTCGTCAGACGCGCAAGAGGTCGCTGTAGCGCATTAATCTGCTGCCTGTTTTCCCCTCCGGAAGACATGCAGCAGGACCGATCCCGGAGACATGCCTTGTCCGTATTCAAGAACCTGCCCGCCGCACCCGTCGCCCCGAAAAAGCCGGCAACGGATACCCGCCACGGCATGACCCGCACCGACGATTACGCTTGGCTCAGGGCCGAAAACTGGCAGGCCATGTTCAAGGATCCGTCGATCCTGGATCCCGAGATCCGTCGCCATCTGGAGGCGGAGAATACCTATATGAACGCCGCGATGGCGGACACGAAGGATCTGCAGAAGACGCTGTTTGCCGAAATGCGCGGCCGGATCAAGGAAGACGATTCATCGGTTCCGATGAAGGATGGACCTTTTGCCTACGGGACGTCCTACGTCACCGGCGGCGAGCATCCGCGCTATTTCCGGATCCCGCGCGAGGGTGCAGCGGGCGACGAGACGATCCGCAAGGTGCTGCTCGACGGCGACAGGGAGGCTGAAGGTAAGGCCTATTTCCGTATCGCCGGGCTCGACCATTCGAGCGATCATTCCCGCGGAATCTGGGGGTACGACGACAAAGGGTCCGAATATTTCACTTTGAAGGTGCGCGACCTTTCGACCGGCGAGGACCTCGAGGACCTGCTCGAAAATACGGGCGGCGGCGGCGCCTGGGCGCCGGACGGCAAGAGCTTCTTTTATACCGTGCTCGACGAGAACCACCGGCCATCGAAGATCTTCCACCACGTCATCGGAACGCCGCAGTCGGAAGACCGGCTGGTTTATGAGGAGCCCGATCCCGGCTTCTTCATGTCTGTCGGCGGTTCGCTCCTCGACGATTTCATCTATATCGACATCCATGACCACGAGACGAGCGAGTATCGGCTCATCCCGACCAGCGACCTTGCCGCGGAGCCCAGGCTCGTGGCGGAGCGCGTAACCGGTCTGGAATATTCCATGACCGAGGGCGGCGACGTCTTCTACATTCTGACCAATGCCGACGGCGCCAAGGATTTCAAGATCATGGAAGCGCCGGTGGAAGCGCCGCAGAAGGAAAACTGGCGCGAGGTCGTGCCGCACAAGCCGGGAACGCTGATCCTCAGCCATATGGCCTATGCCCGGCATCTGGTCTGGCTGCAGCGCCGCAACGGGCTGCCGGAAATCGTCATCCGCGACCGCCGCACCGGCGAGGAACACGCCATCGCATTCGCCGAGGAGGCATATTCTCTGGGGCTTTCGGGTGCGGCCGAATACGACACCGACATCATCCGCTTCTCCTATTCGTCGATGACGACGCCTTCGCAGCTGTTCGACTACGACATGCAGACGCGCAAGCGCACACTGCTCAAGACGCAGGAAGTCCCCTCCGGGCACGATCCGGACGCCTATGTGACCCGCCGGGTATTCGCCCCGGCGCATGATGGCGAGCAGGTGCCGGTCACCCTGCTCTATCGCAAGGACACACCGCTCGACGGATCCGCCCCTTGCCTGCTTTACGGCTACGGTGCCTACGGCATCACCATTCCCGCCAGCTTCAACACCAACTGCCTGTCGCTCGTCGACCGCGGCTTCGTCTACGCCATCGCCCATATCCGCGGCGGCAAGGACAAGGGCTTCCACTGGTACGAAGACGGCAAGATGGCGAAGAAGACCAATACGTTCAAAGACTTCATCGCAGCCGCCGATTATTTGAATCAGGAAAAGTTCACCTCCTACGCGAACATCGTCGCCGAGGGCGGATCGGCTGGGGGCATGCTGATGGGCGCCATCGCCAATATGGCGCCGGAGAAGTTCCGCGGCATCATCGCCGCGGTGCCCTTCGTCGACGTGCTCAGCACGATGCTGGACGACACGCTGCCGCTGACACCCCCGGAATGGCCCGAATGGGGCAATCCGATCGACAGCCCGGAGTTCTACGACATCATCGCGAGCTACTCGCCCTACGACAATGTCGGTGCCAGGCCGTATCCCGCCATTCTGGCGCTCGGAGGCCTGACCGATCCGCGCGTCACCTATTGGGAACCGGCGAAATGGGTGGCGAAACTGCGCGAGGAGACGACCGGCAGCGAACCCATCCTGCTCAAGACCAACATGGATGCGGGCCACGGCGGCGCTTCCGGTCGCTTTCAGCGGCTGGAGGAGATCGCCTTCGAATATGCCTTCGCCATCAAGGTCGCAGGCAAGGCGTAAGGGGAAGAGCCGGTGCCGGTCTATGTAGCACTGCTCAGGGCCGTCAATGTGGGCGGCACCGGCAAGCTGACGATGGCGGACCTGAGGGCCGCCTGCGATGGGCTCGGCTTCGCGGGGGCCAAGACCTATATCCAGAGCGGCAACGTCGTTTTTCGCTCTGACCTGCCTGAGCCCGCAGTGCAGGCGAAACTCGAACAGGCGCTGGCGGCGAAAATGGGCAAGGCGCCGGGAGTCTTGCTCCGCAGCCGCCGCCAACTGGAGGACGTCGCCGCCAGGGCGGAGCGGTTTCTCGATGCCAAGCCGAACTTGCTGCTGATCACCTTCCTGCCGGAGCCGCCTCCCCGCGACGCGCTCGACAAGCTGGTGGCACCCGATGGAGAAAAGGTGCGGATCGACGGGCGCGAAATCTATATCCACTATCCGAATGGATCCGGACGATCGAAGCTGAAGCTTCCGGCGCTCAGACCGGGCACGGCGCGCAATCTCAACACAATACGCAAGCTGGCGGAAATGGCCGCCGCGATGGAAGTGGGTTCCTGACGTTACAGCGAGACGCCGACACCTGTGCATACTCTGCTGCGCCCCTGCCAATTTGGCAGGAGAACAAACGCAAGGAGGGATAAAGGTGGAGGACTTGGCCAGGTACAGACACGATCTGCCGCTTGTACGGGGCGGCATGTTCTTGAGCGACGGTGGCATGGAGACCGCGCTGATCTTCCAGGAGGGGATCGAACTCCCGCATTTCGCGTCCTTCGTCCTGCTCTCGACGGCGGAAGGCCGGCGGCGGCTTCTGCGCTACTACACGCGCTATCTCGAAATCGCCAGGCGCCACGGCACCGGCTTCGTGCTCGATACCGCCACATGGCGCGCCAATGCCGATTGGGGTGAAAAACTCGGCTACGATGCGGCGGCATTGAGAAAGGTCAATCAGGATGCCGTTGATCTCCTCACGGGGTTGCGCACCGAGTACGAGCGGCCGCAGGCTCCGGTCGTCCTCAATGGCGTGATCGGCCCGCGCGGCGATGGCTATCAGGCGGGCCGGATTACGGCCGACGAAGCGGAGGACTATCATTGCGCCCAGGTCGCCACCTTTGCCGACAGCCAAGCAGACATGATCACGGCCGTCACGATGACGAATACCGAGGAGGCGATCGGGGTCGTCCGGGCCGCCAGGGGCCATGACATGCCCTGCGCCATCTCCTTCACGGTGGAGACCGACGGCCGCCTGGTTACCGGTCGCTCGCTACAGCACGCGATCGAGACGGTGGACGCCGAGACCGGCGGTTATCCGCACTACTACATGATCAATTGCGCCCATCCGACCCATTTCGAGAATGTGCTGGAACGGCAGAGCGCCTGGGTCCGGCGGATCGGCGGCATTCGCGCCAATGCCTCGACGAAGAGCCATGCCGAACTCGACGAGAGCGAGACATTGGATGCGGGCGACGCGTGCGACCTTGCAGAACGTTATCGTTCGCTCACCCGCCGCCTGCCGCATTTGCGGGTGCTCGGCGGCTGTTGCGGTACCGACCACCGGCACATGGCGGCGATCTGCGAGGCGTGCCTGCCACGAGCTGCGCTCAGTGCCTGATCGCGACGGCCCCTTCGCACGAAGGAGCGAGGGGGCTCATATAGGCGTCCAGGCCGAAAACTCGCGAAAAGCGCGAGGCTCGTGTAGACTTGCTGCGAAAGGGCGGCCGACTTCCGGCGTGCCGCTGTATCGCGATGAGTTCCGTTCCAACGCAGCCAATTTCAAAGATGACCGCATTCCGCTTCGACAACAGCTACGCCCGGCTGCCGGCCAATTTCTACGCCCGTGTGGAGCCGACGCCGGTCGCGGAACCGTGGCTGATCAAGCTCAACCGACCGCTGGCCGTCGAGCTTGGGCTCGACTCCGAAGCGCTCGAACGCGACGGCGCGGCGATCTTTTCGGGTAATCTCGTCCCCGAAGGTGCCGAACCGCTCGCCATGGCCTATGCGGGCCACCAGTTCGGCGCTTTCGTGCCGCAGCTCGGCGACGGACGTGCCATCCTGCTCGGAGAGGTGACCGACGCCGGCGGACGGCGGCGCGATATCCAGCTCAAGGGAGCCGGCCAGACGCCCTACTCCCGCCGCGGCGACGGACGGGCGGCGCTCGGGCCTGTCCTACGCGAATATATCGTCAGCGAGGCGATGCACGCGCTCGGCGTGCCGACGACCCGTGCGCTGGCCGCCACGGTCACGGGTCAGCCCGTCTACCGCGAACAGATCCTGCCGGGTGCCGTCTTCACCCGGGTCGCGGCAAGCCACATTCGTGTCGGCACGTTCCAGTTCTTCGCGGCACGCGGCGACATGGAGTCGATAAAGACGCTCGCGGATTATGTGATCGACCGTCATTATCCGGAGCTGAAGAAGGATGAGAAACCCTATCTCGCGCTCTTCAAGGCGGTCGCGGCGCGTCAGGCTGCACTGATCGCGCGCTGGCTGCATGTCGGCTTCATCCATGGGGTGATGAATACCGACAATATGACGATTTCGGGCGAAACGATCGATTTCGGCCCCTGCGCCTTCATGGACGTTTACGATTCGAAAACGGTGTTCAGCTCGATCGATCAGTTCGGCCGCTATGCCTATGCCAACCAGCCGGCGATCGGTCAGTGGAACCTCGCCCGCCTCGCCGAGACGCTGGTGACGCTGTTCGATCCCGTGGCGGACACGGCCGTGAACCTCGCCAACGACGCTCTTGGCGAATACGGGAGTATCTTCCAGAACCATTGGCTCGGCGGCATGCGGCGCAAGATCGGCCTGTTCACGGACGAAGACGAGGATCTCGACCTCGTTCAGTCGCTGCTGACGCTCATGCAGAACGGGAAAGCCGATTTCACTCTCACCTTCCGCCAGCTGGCGGCATCCGCGGAAAACGCGGCCGCCGATACGGAGCTTGCAAGCCTCTTCGAAGAACCGCAGGCACTCTCACCCTGGCTCGGGGATTGGCGCCGAAGGCTCGAACGCGAACCGCAGCCGGCGAGCGAACGCGCGGCCGCGATGCGCGCCGTCAATCCCGCCTTCATTCCGCGCAACCACCGGGTGGAACAGGCGATCGATGCGGCAACGCAAGACGCGGATTTCTCGCTCTTCGAAGCGCTCGTCGAGGTGACCTCCCGTCCCTATGAGGACCAGCCGGGCCGCGAAGCCTACGCCGCGCCACCAAAGCCGGGCGAGGAAGTGCTCCAAACCTTCTGCGGCACCTGACACTCCCTGTCGATCGTCATGAGACCATGTCGACAATCTCGGTCTCCGGCGGATTGTGGCCATTGAAAGGCACGCGTTTTGCGTTAACTTCGAAATAGCGCACCGACCGGGCTCCGCACGGAGCCGCGCCTTCGTCATCGGCAATGCGCATTCTCCTCCAGGCCCGGCCGGGCCTGCCCGCGGAATCAGTCGTGCCCACGCACGTCCTCAACTCGGGAGTTCTACTTGATGCTCATCGTCCTGACCGCCATCGTCTTTGCCGTGATCGGCCTCGCCCTCGGTGCGGGCGGAACGCGGCTCCTGCTGCTCGGCGGCAGCCCTTACTACCTCGTCGCTGGCCTGGGCTTCCTGCTCACCGCGTTTCTGCTCTTTCGCCGACGCGCCGCCGCGCTCTGGGTCTATGCGCTGGTCGTCCTGGGCTCGCTTGCCTGGGCGGTCTGGGAGGTGGGATTCGATTGGTGGCAGCTCGGGCCTCGCGGCGGCGTGATTATCCTGCTCGGGCTGTGGTTGCTCACACCCTGGATACGGCGCCCCCTCGGCTTCGTCAGCCCCACGGGCGAGCAATACGGCGCGCGCGCCTGGCCGCTCGCCCTGGCCAGCCTTCTATCGATCGGCGTTGCGCTGTTTTCGATGACACAGAACCCCCACGACATCAGGGGCGATCTGCCGGGCGAGGTCGTGGCAAACCCGAATCTCGGGGGTAACGTGCCGCCGGGCGAATGGCACCAATACGGGCGCACGCCCTTCGGCCAGCGTTATTCCCCGCTCGACCAGATCCGCCCGGAGAACGTCTCGAACCTCCAGGTGGCATGGCAATATCAGACCGGCGACGTGAAGCTGCCGGAGGACGTCAGCGAAACCACCTACCAGGTGACGCCGCTGAAGGTGAAGGACACGCTCTATGTCTGCACACCGCACAACTGGGCGATCGCGCTCGACGCCGCCACCGGCCAGGAGAAGTGGAAGTACGATTCGAATTCCGGCATGAACCCGGACCGCCAGCACCAGACCTGCCGCGGTGTCACCTATTGGGCCGATCCGGCCGCGGCGCCCGGCAGCCCCTGCGCCGAACGGGTGTATCTGCCGACGTCCGACGCCCGCCTGATCGCGCTCGACGCGACGAATGGAGAGGTGTGCACCAGCTTCGCCGATAACGGGGTCCTGCACCTGGAGCAGGGCATGAAGTACAACCCGGCCGGCTATTACTATTCGACGTCGCCGCCGGTCGCCGTCGGCGACAAGATCATCATCGGCGGTGCCGTCAACGACAACTATTCGACCATGGAGCAGTCGGGCGTGATCCGCGCCTTCAACATCAACACCGGCGCCCTCATCTGGAACTGGGACAGCGGAAATCCGGACGTGACGACGCCGCTGCCTCCGGGTGAAACCTACACCACCAATTCGCCAAACAGCTGGTCGGTCTTCAGCTATGACGAGGGGCTCGGCCTCGTCTACATTCCCATGGGCAACCAGGTACCCGACCAGCTCGGCATGGGACGCAGCGAGCATGTGGAGAAATATTCCTCCTCCATCGTCGCCCTCGACATCAACACGGGCGCGGTTCGCTGGGTACGGCAGACGGTGCATCACGACCTTTGGGACATGGACGTGCCCGCCCAACCCGCCCTGCTCGACATCACGAGAGAGGACGGGACCGTCGTGCCGGCACTCGTCGGACCGACCAAGCAGGGCGACATCTATGTGCTCGACCGGCGAAACGGGGAGCCGATTATCCCGATCGAGGAAGTACCCGCGCCCGGCGGCGCGATCCCAGAGGATTTTACTGCGCCTACCCAGCCCGTCTCGGGCCTCACCTTCATGCCCCCGCCGCTCATGGAGCGCGACATGTGGGGGATCAGCATGTTCGACCAGCTTGCGTGCCGTATCGAATTCAGATCGCTGAAATACGAGGGGCGCTACACGCCGCCTTCCCTCGAGGGGACGATCGTCTATCCCGGAAATTTCGGGACTTTCAACTGGGGCTCGGTCGCCGTGGACCCGGAACGCCAGGTGATGTTCGGGATGCCGACCTATCTCGCCTTCACCTCGCGGCTCGTTCCGCGCGACCAGATCGCCCCGAAGGGCGAGGGCGAAAAGGGTAGCGAACAGGGCCTCAACCGCAATGAAGGCGCACCTTACGGGGTCTTTATGGGTCCGTTCCTCGGCCCGCTCGGGATTCCCTGCCAGGCCCCGCCATGGGGGTATGTCGCAGGCGCCGATCTCAGAACCGGCAAGATCGCCTACAAGCATAAGAACGGCACGGTCTACGACATGACGCCGCTGCCGCTGCCCTTCAAGCTGGGCGTGCCGGGCATCGGAGGACCCATGATAACCAAGGGCGGTCTCGCTTTCCTGGGTGCCGCGGTCGACAATTACTTCCGGGCTTACGACCTGACCACGGGTGAGCAGCTCTGGGAAGCGCGGCTTCCTGCCGGCGGCCAGTCGACGCCGATGACCTATACGGTCGGCGACAAACAATATGTGCTCATCGTTGCGGGCGGACACGGTTCGGTCGGCACCAAGCCGGGCGACTATGTCATCGCCTATACGCTGCCCTGACGCACGAACCGGAATGTGCGCGCCCGCATGGGCTTTTCGGAGGACTGCAATCTCTCCCCTTCTCATCTCTGTGGTTGTCACAGAGATGAGAAGGGCAAACAAGCGGCGGCGGGCGGGCCGTATCTCGACAGGCCTTAGGCCATGTCGGCGACGATACTGCCGATATCGGCGAAGACCGGGTTCAGGTCGTCGAGCGGCGCCTTGGCCTCGCCCATGTAGACGCAGATCAGGATCGGGCCACGGCCCTGCGGCCAGGCGACGGCGATATCCGAAACGGCACCGGTCATACTCGTTCCCGTCTTGTCTCCGATCCGCCAGTCCTTGGGCAGGCCCGCCCGTAGCCGCGCATCGCCGGTCTTGTTCGCAACCAGCCAGTCGATGAGCTGCTGGCGCCCTTCTTGCGAGAGGACCGGACCCAGGACCAATTTCCCGAGCGTGTCGAGCATGGCGGCCGGTGTGGTGGTGTCGCGCGGATCGCCCTTCCTGGCCTCGTTCAGCTCGGGCTCCGTTCGGTCGAGCCGCGTGGTCTCGTCGCCGATCGAGCGCAGCCAGGACGTCAGGCCCTCGGGGCCCCCGAAGCTTTCGAGCAACAGGTTGCCGGCGGCATTGTCGCTGACGGTGATCGCCGCCTCGCAGAGTTCCGCGACCGTCTTGCCGTTGCCACCCACATGCTTTTCGGTCACCGGCGAGTGAGGCAGCAGGACCTCCTTGCCGAAGGTGATCCGCCGTTCGAGCTTTTCCTCCCCGCGATCGACGCGTGCCAGCGCGCAAGCCGCCGCAAGCGCCTTGAAGGTCGAACACATGGCGAAACGCTCGGCCTCCCGGTGCCCGAACGAGATGTTGGTCTCGGTGTCGAGCACGGCAACCCCGAGGCGTCCGCCGGTGCGCTCTTCAAGCCGGCGAAGCCGTTCCGTGACGTCATCCTCCGCCCCGCCGGCCGCAAGCGTGGGCGTTCCGAGCACGAATGCCGGATAGAGCATGGCCGACGCGGCCAGCATTGCTCGGCGGGTAATGTGCAAAGGCATGTCTTCCTCCGTCTGTGGGGCTCAAGCGCCGAGACATAGCTAAATTATTGATCTGGAATATTATTCCTGGCGATTCCGACGGTCGAATCGCTAAAGGGCGATTGCGGCGGGCTTGTGCCCGAAGCTGCGCTCTCCGACACGGAACGGACCCCGGATGCCGCTTTCAAGGCTTGATCGGCAGCAGGTCCCTGCCCATATAAAGCTCTAGAGACTAGAGGATAAGGAAGCGGTGTGACGGTTTCCGTCCGGAAACACGCAGTTTCAAAGTGTTGGAGCAACGGGCCATCGCATGTACACGATCGGCGATCTTTCCCGGCGGACGGGCGTAAAAATTCCGACCATCCGCTATTACGAGCAGATGGGACTGCTCGCTGCGCCGGAGCGCTCGGAGGGCAATCAGCGGCGCTATGAAAAGCACGAGCTCGAAAGGCTCGCCTTCATCCGCCACGCACGCGACCTCGGACTTTCGATTGAGGCTATCCGGGACCTTCTGGCATTGAGCGAGCATCCGGAACGCCCCTGCGGCGAGGCGGACCGCATCGCGACCGAGCATCTTGCCTCCGTGCGGGAAAAAATCGCCCGGCTCAGAAGGCTGGAGCATGAGCTCGAGCGCATCGTCGCCTGCCATGGCGATCACACGATCGGCGATTGCTATGTGATCCGCGCGCTTGCCGACCACTCGCTGTGCGGAAAAGAGCATTGAAATTCCTCGTTGACAAATTCCGGAATTTGGACAATCTACGCGCATGATCAAGAACGCGCCCATTTCCAGCGTATATTTTTGGCTGTTCCGATAGGAGCGGCCTGCTGATCATATTCAACAAGGCCGCCATCAGGCGGCTTTTGTTTTTCACGGCACCTGATGGCGGAAGAGAACCATTAGGAGCCGAGAATGCTGCAGACCGTCACCCCTACCCTTCAGCCCGTTCCGTCGGCCCGTGCGCCGATGGTGACGATCCGTTGCGCCAAGCCACGTGATCTCGCCGAATTGCGCGAGATGGTCGCCGAGCTTGCCGCCCATCACGGCGATGCCGCAACAGTCACGCCCGAACAGCTCGAGCGGGATCTCTTCGGACGCACGCCCTGGATCACGGCGCTGGTCGCCGAAGCCGGCGGCGCGTTGATCGGCTATGCCGTTCTCGTCCCGCAATACCGGGCGGCCGAAGGTGCCCGCGGCATGGAAATGCACCACCTCTTCGTACGCCCCGGTCACCGCGGCACCGGCATCGGGCGCCACCTCGTGGCCAAGGCTCGCGAGCAGGCGAAAATGGCGGGCTGCGATTACCTCTCGGTCAGTGCCGCCACCGGAAACTTTCAGGCGCACCGTTTCTACGAGTCCGAGCGTTTCGTACCGCGCCCGGTAACCGGCATGCGCTACCTGCAGAGACTCGGGTGACGGAGGCCGCGGGTCGCTCCGGTTTACAGCGCCGGCAGCGCCTTGAGATAGGCCGCGATCGCATCGCGGTCGGAGGCCGGCAGCTCCGCCATGTTCTTCTGGACCTCGACCATCGAGCCGCCGACCGTGTCGAAATCCGGCGTGAAGCCGGTTTCGAGATAGGAGGCGATGTCGGATGCACTCCAGCCCCCGATGTTTTTCGAAGACGGGGTGATGTCGGGAATTCGGCCTTCACCTTCGGGATTGGGTGCGCCGGTGAGCCACCGGCCCTCCTCGAAACCGCCAAGCGCATTGCGCGGCGTGTGACATTCGCCGCAATGACCAGGGCCCTCCACGAGGTATTGCCCGCGGGCGAGCTTGGTGTCGGCGGTATTGACCTGAGTACGCGGCTCCGCGTTCAGATACAGCAGCTTCCATGCCCCGAGCGCCTGGCGGACATTGTAGGGGAATGCCAGGTCGTGCGGAGGTGTCGCGTTGCCGCTCTTCGGCAGCGTCTGCATGAAGCCCCAAAGGTCGTTCACGTCCTTCGCGGTCATCCGGATATAGGAGCCGTAGGGGAAGGAGGGATAGAGATGCTCCCCGTCCTTTCCGACGCCGCGGGTCATCGCGTCGCCGAACTCCGCAAGCGTCCAGTTGCCGATGCCAACGGTTTCATCGGGGGAGATGTTGGGCGGATAAAAGGTGCCGAAAGGGCTCTTCAAGGTGCGGCCGCCGGCAAGCACGAGCCTCTGGTCGTCCTTGGCGCCCGGAGCAGCGTGGCAGCTGACACAACCGCCGGCCCAGAAGATCTGTTCGCCATTGGCGAGATCGGGCTCGCCGAGCCCCTCCCAATGAGCGGCGTCCCAGCGATCGGGCTTGGTCAGCCACCAGGCGAGACTCCCTCCCGCCACCACCAGCAGGACCAGACCAGAAAGCAGATACCTCGCGCGCCGGCCCATGGGCTCCTCTTGAAATCACGAATGCGGATGACAACGGCCGGAGGGCTTTTCGACCTGCTTGCGGAGAGCTCGCGCCGGCGAACCGGCGCGGTTCGAAACGGATTGGAAGAACCGTCTGATCGTCAATTCTTCTTCAGGCGGTAGGTCTCGTGACAGCTGCTGCAGTCCTTTCCCAGAATGCCGAGCGCGGCGCCGACACCGGCCTGATCTGCCGGCAATTGGGCAAGGATCTTTTCTGCGTCACCGCCGAGCTTGGCGGCCTTTTCCTTGAAGTCCTCCATGTTCTCCCAGATTTTCGGACTTGCTTCGGTTTCCATTCCCGTTTCGGAGCCGGCCGGGAAGTGATTCGGGAAAACCTTCACCGTCTCGCTTATCGTCGCCAGAGATGCTTTGACGATCTCGGCGTCATAAGGCTTTTCACCCTTGGCGATGCCGCTGAGTTCGCCCGTGGCCTTTCCCACCTTTTTCATCAGCTGCTGACGCACCGCCTGCGGCTCGTCGGCCGCCGTCACGGCGGTCACGCCCAGGCCCGCCAGGGCTGCGGCAAGCATAAGAGCTCGTATCTTCATCATGTTCTCCGGTCTGACCCGCTTCCGCGGCGTGGTGTTCAAGCGCCGGCATGATGGCATTTTGGGTTTTCTACGGAAGTAACTTTTTTTTGATGTGCTTATCGATTCAGCACAATTCACCACGCAATACCTGGCCGCGTGGCGACGCCTTCAGATATTCAAATATGATTACAGAACTCATCTTTATACTTGTTCGACGGCGTCTCAAACAGCCCCGCTCCAGCCATGCCATACCGTTAAGATGGCGATGACGACGAGGAGGAGACCGGCGAGCCGGCCGATGGTGACCGTGGCACCGGGGCTGCCCACGAGGAAATCACGCCCGCGGCCGGCGGCAAGTGCAAGCCCGCCATAAACCGCAAGCTGCGTCAGCGCGATCATCACGGCCATGACGGCCGCCTGGGACCACACCGGGCCGAACTGCGGCTTGAGGAACTGCGGGTAGACCGCAAGCATGAAGAGATAGGCCTTGGGATTCATCAGGCTCGTCAGGGCGCCCTGCCGAAAACTCGCCCAACGCGACAGCCGTGCCCCTCCTTCGACGCCGCTGATGGTGATGGAACTGCGCAGGAGCGAAAAACCGATCCAGGCGATATAGGCCGCGCCGGCAGCGAGCAGCAGGTTGAAGAGGTGGGGCACCAGATGCAGGACGACGCTGACGCCAAGGGCTGCATAGAGCGTGTGCAGCACGCCGCCTGCCACGATTCCGGCCGTTGCGGAAAGCCCGGAAGCGCGCCCGCCGGTCATCGCATTGGCGAGGACGAAAACCATGTCCATGCCGGGAACGATGATGATGCCGAAGAGCAGGGTGAAAAAGAGCCAGAGGTTTTCCGCATAGGTCATGTCAGTTGCTCATCCGATTTCCGTGATATCCCAGGGGCGGATTGTTTAGTTTCAACCCGTTGGCGCGTGTTATATCTCTCTCCTACTGACAAGGTCGTGTCAGGAGTGAGCAGTTAGAGGCCGCTTCATGCGCAAGGCGTCGCGTCTTTTCGAAATCATTCAGATGCTGCGGCTCGCCCGTACACCGGTGACGGCGGCGCAAATCGCCGACGCGCTGGAGGTGACGCCCCGCTCGATCTACCGGGATATTGCCGCCCTGCAGGCGATGCGCGTGCCGATCGAGGGCGAGCGTGGCATCGGCTATATCCTGAGGCCCGGCTTTGACCTGCCGCCGCTGATGTTCTCGATCGAGGAGACGGAGGCGATCGTGCTGGCGCTTGCGCTTCTGGGTCGCACGGGCGACGAGGAGCTGAAGGCGGCGGCACGGCGCGTCAATCAGAAGATCACCGGCGCCGTGCCGGAACTGCTGCGCAAAGCCTTCCAGTCACAGGCGCTGCACGCCTGGGGCACGATCGCCTCGCCGCCGCCGGCGGTCGACTTGGCCATGATCCGGCGGGCTATCCGTGACGAGCAGAAGCTGGTGCTGGACTATCGCGACGAGCTCGGGCGCGCGACCGAGCGCACAGTACTCCCGCTTGCGCTGATCTATTATTCCGAACACGCGATGATGGTCGCGTGGTGCGAATTGCGGCAGGATATCCGCAACTTCCGCGCCGACCGCGTTGAACACTGCGAACCCGCCGACGCCTATTTCCGCGGCGAAGGCAACCGGCTGAGGCAGGTGTGGATTGCGGGATGGCAGGCGAATGCGGTTCGGCCGTTCGAGGCGGCGGACGGGTAGAAAACCGTGACGAGATGGCCGTTTAAACCCCCCCTCATAACGAAAGGCCCGGCGCAAGCGCCGGGCCGAATTCCCGCTGGTAGAAAGCAGCGCTTACTTTGCAGCCGCTTCGTACAGCTCGAGGACGTAATCCCAGTTGATGAGATTGTCGACGAAGGCTTCCAGATATTTCGGACGCGCGTTGCGGTAGTCGATGTAATAGGAATGTTCCCACACATCGACGCCGAGGATCGGGGTTGCGCCGTGGACGAGCGGGTTTTCGCCGTTCGGGGTCTTGGAGATTTCCAGCTTGCCGTTCTTAACGGAAAGCCAGGCCCAGCCCGAGCCGAACTGACCTGCGCCGGCAGCAATGAAATCGGCGCGGAACTTGTCGTAGCCGCCAAGGTCCGATTTGACCGCCGCATCGAGCTTGCCGGGCAGGCTGGTGCCGCCGCCGCCCTTCTTCATCCACTTCCAGAAGTGAACATGGTTGTAGTGCTGGCCGGCATTGTTGAACAACGGCTGGTTGGTGCCGTAGGATTTCTTGACGATATCTTCCAGCGAAAGATCGGAAAGACCGGCTTCCTCGGCGAGCTTGTTGCCGTTCGTCACGTAAGCGAGGTGGTGCTTGTCGTGATGGTATTCGAGCGTTTCGCGCGACATGTAAGGCGCAAGCGCATCGTAGTCATAGGGAAGGTTCGGCAATTCGAAAGCCATTGTGGCATCTCCTCTTGGCATGGATTTCGTCGGGGAAATCTGTCAGCGGAACATAGGCACCGCCTTGCAGGGAGGCAACCGATGCAGCGCCAAAATTTCGCTAACCCACGCAAAATACTTTCATTGCTTTCGTGACTTCCGCCTTCGCGCGCAAGCGCCTCGACGCGCCGCCTTGCGGTCCTATCTTACGTTATCGAGGGCATGTGCCCAACCGTGCCACAGGAGAAGACGATGGAATTTCACCAGGGACGGCTCATCGACCATGTGCATCTTCGCGTCGGGGACCTCAAGGCGAGCAAGCGGTTCTATCAGGCGGTGCTCGGCGCGCTTGGCCACCAGCCGACCTACGAGACCGACGAGTTCTTTGCGTTCGACGAGTTCTTCGTCGACGCGGCGGAGGATTACCGCACCCGCGTCCACCTCGCATTCCAGGCCACGGGACCCGATGCGGTGCAGCGGTTCTACGATGCCGGACTGGCCAATGGCGGCACCGACAATGGACCGCCCGGAGAGCGAAGCTACCATCCGGGCTATTATGCCGCGTTCCTCCTCGACCCGGACGGCAACAATGTCGAAGCCGTCTATCACGGACCGAACACGCGCTCGTCCGCCGATGTGGTCGTCCGTCCGCTTGAACCGTGACCTTCGAAGAGCGACTGGCGATGCCTCGCGCGTTCAGGGCGGCGGAGAAATAACGGCCGGCTGAACTGAGAGGAGATCACTTCCCTCCGGTCGCGTGCGCCCAGTCCATGTAGAGATCGCGCGCCTTCGCCGCGACCGGACCGGCCTGCAATTCGCGCTGCTCGAGGCGGGTGACAGGCAGCACCTTGGAATAGTTGCCCGAGGTGAAGATTTCGTCGGCCCCTTCGAAATCGGCCATGGTCAAGCTGGTTTCGATCACTTCGAGGCCTGCCTCCCTGAGAAGGGCCATCACGCGCGAGCGGGTGATGCCGGCGAGGAAGGTCCGGTTGGCGGCCGGCGTGAAGACGACGCCACCCTTCACCATGAAGATATTCGAGGAGCCGGTCTCCGCGATGTTGCCGAGCATGTCGAGCACCAGCGCATTGTCGAAGCCGCGCGAACGTGCCTCGTTGAGGATGCGGGCGTTGTTGGGATAGAGGCAACCGGCCTTGGCATCGGTCGGCATGCATTCGAGCGTCGGCCGGCGGAAGGGAGAGAGCGTCAGCGACGAGCCGGCACGGCCATTGCCCATCGGCGCCTCGAAAAGGCAAAGCGCGAAGCGTGTCGATTCAGGATCCACCGCAACGACGCTCCAGGACCCGTGCTCGCCCCAATACATGGGCTTCACATAGACTGCCGTCTCGCCGTCGAACTTCTTCACGCCTTCCCAGGTCAGTCCCTCGATCTCCTCGGCCGACATCGTTGGCCTGAGACCCAGAGCCTCGGCGGAGCGGTTGACGCGCCGGCAATGGAGGTCGAGGTCCGGCGCGATGCCGTCGAACCAGCGGGCGCCGTCGAATACGGTCGAACCGAGCCACATCGCATGGGATGTCGGGCCGATCAGCGGCGGGTTGCCGGCAAGCCATTCGCCGTCGACAAAGGTCCAGGTGGTGGATCGTGGGGATGTATCGACGGCCATCGGTGCCTCCTTCTTTCTTCACGCACTTCCGCTCTAGCCGGAAAAAGCAGCATGAGGGTGAATGGGTACATCAAAAAATGTCATGGCGTCCATTCTGGAGCCCTCCCGGGCGACGTGTCAGAATGATGAAAACGCCCCAAGGGAGAGATCTCGATGAAAGCGATGTATTACGATGCCTTCGAGAAGATGCCGGATATCCGGACGCTTCCCGATCCGGCGCCGACCGAGAACGGGGTCGTCATAAAGATCGAGGCGACCGGCCTTTGCCGCAGCGACTGGCACGGCTGGATGGGGCACGACCCGGACATTCGCCTTCCGCATGTGCCGGGCCACGAACTGGCAGGCACGATCGCGGCGACCGGGCGCGGGGTCCTCCGCTACAGGATCGGCGACCGGGTGACGGTACCCTTCGTTTCCGGTTGCGGCCGCTGCTTCGAATGCAGCTCCGGCAACAGCCAGGTCTGCGAAGCGCAGTTTCAACCGGGTTTCACCCACTGGGGCTCGTTTGCGGAATATGTGGCGATCGACTTTGCCGAGCAGAACCTCGTGCATCTGCCCGAGAACATGGATTTCGCAACGGCGGCGAGCCTCGGCTGCCGCTTCGCAACCTCTTTCCGTGCTGTCGTCGACCAGGCCCGCGTCAAGGGCGGCGAGTGGGTGGCTGTGCACGGCTGCGGCGGTGTCGGCCTCTCCGCAATCATGATCGCCGCGGCACTCGGCGCCAACCCCATCGCCATCGACATCTCGGAGGAGAAGCTCGCCTTCGCCCGGACGCTCGGGGCGGTCGCCACCATCGACGGCCGCGAGACGGAGGACGTCGCGGGAGCTGTCAGGGAACTCACCCGAGGTGGCGCCCACGTCTCGCTCGATGCGCTCGGCTCGCCCGTTACCTGCTTCAACTCGATCAAAAATCTGCGCCGCCGCGGCCGGCACGTCCAGGTCGGGCTTATGCTGGCGGAGCACGCGACGCCGCAGATTCCGATGGCGCAAGTGATCGGCCATGAACTCGAGATCTATGGAAGCCACGGAATGCAGGCCTGGCGTTACGACGCGATGCTGGCAATGATCACCGCCGGGAAACTGAACCCGAAGCAGTTGATCGGCCGTGAGATATCGCTCGAAGAGGCGGCGCCGGCGCTTGCTGCGATGGACCGGGCGACAGACCTCGGCATCAGTGTCATCACGCGGTTCTGACCGGATTTCGGTTGCGTGCCGGCGCTGCTATTCTGCCGGCAATCCGAGACGAATCAGGAGGCACGTCATGGCTCTTGCGGTTCAGGCTATCGAGAGCGCCTGTTATCGGCCCGTACTCGACGCGAATCCGGCGCATCCGAACGGCTGGCCGGTGCGCCTCATCGTGAGCTCGCAAACCGAGGCGCGGCACAATCGCGCGCTATGGGCGCCGACGCATCTCGTCTCCATCCAAGCGCCAGCGACGCGTCTGCTTTCGATGATCGACCTGCCGCCGGAGCGGCATCTGGAACTCCGCTTCGGCGACACCATCGACCCGGATGCGCCGGATGCCGCGCGTCCGGCGGCCATCGAGGCGACATTTGACTTCATCGACAGCCTGCCCGGAGAGGCGCACCTGCTGGTTCACTGCCTCAGAGGCATCGGACGTTCGACGGCGCTGACCCTCGGCGTTCTGGCGCGCTATCTGGGACCGGAGGAGGCTGCGGCAGCGCTTCACGCGCTGCGCCCGGAGGCGAAACCGAACCGGCACGTGCTCGGCCTTTGCGACGCGGCCCTCGGCCTCAAGGGCAAACTTGCGAAACAGGCGCTGCGTTTCCCGGCAAAGGTTTGGAAAGATTGAACGAAGGCGGGCGACGAAGACATTGTGCGGCGCACAAAGTTTTGACATGATGCGCGCAAAAGAATGCTGAGGCACAGCGTCTCCGACGCAGTGCCTCAAGCCCCTGCCCGGCGGCTACTCGCGCAAAATGGTGAAAACCTCCGGCGCGCCGCCCGGACGGTGGATAGACGGGAGAACTCGATGTCTTACGCCGCCTATGTCTTCGATGCCTATGGCACGCTTTTCGACGTGCATGCGGCCGTACGCCGGCATGCCGATGCGATCGGGCCGGACGGCCAGGCCTTTTCGGAACTCTGGCGCGCCAAGCAGCTCGAATACTCCTGGGTGCGCTCGCTCATGGGCGCCTATGTCGACTTCTGGGAATTGACCGAGCAGTCGCTCGACTACGCCTTTCAGCGCTTCCCCTCAGCCGATCCCGGGCTCAAAAAGCCGCTTCTCGATGCCTATTGGGCGCTCGACTGTTATCCGGAAGTTCCCGCGGTCCTCAAGGGATTGAAGGAACGTGGCGCCCGCATCGCCATTCTTTCCAACGGTTCGCCGGCCATGTTGGCCTCGGCCGTCAAGAACGCCGCACTCGATATCGTCATCGACGACGTTTTCTCGGTCGATGCCGTCAAGGCGTTCAAGACGGCACCGGCTGTCTACGACCTGGTGACGACGAGCTACCGGCTCTATCCGCAGGCGGTCTCGTTCCAGTCCTCGAACCGGTGGGATATCGCCGGCGCCACGAAATTCGGCTTTCGCACCGTCTGGATCAACCGGGCCGACGGGCCGGATGAATACAAGGACCATGGTCCTTCGCTGATCCTCCCCTCGCTCGAAAGCCTGCAATTCGGCGTATGAAGGAGCCCGCCCATGGCCTGGTCTGCAGCGCAATATGCCAAGTTCGAGGACGAACGGACGCGTCCGGCGCGCGACCTGCTGGCGCAGGTACCCGATCTGCCCGCCGGTCCGGCCTTCGACCTCGGCTGCGGCCCGGGCAATTCGACCGAGTTGATCCTCGAACGATTTCCGGGCAGCCCGCTCACCGGCATCGACAGCGACGATGACATGCTTTCGGCCGCCCGCACCCGCCTGCCGGACCTTCGCTTCGAAAAAGGCGACCTCGCCGCCTGGGCGCCGCCCGCGGAAAGCGCGCTCTTCTTTGCCAATGCGGTCTTCCAGTGGCTACCGGAGCACGTCACGCTTTTCGAGCGGCTCATACTGGCGCTTGCGCCCGGCGGAACGCTTGCCGTGCAGATGCCCGACAACCTCGATGAATCGTCGCATCTTCTGATGGAGGAAACGGCAGAGGAGGCCGCCTTCGCCCCGGCCTTCGCGGGCCGCACCATTCGGCGCAGGTCCCTCCCCTCACCGGCTACCTATGTCGAAAGGCTCACCTCGAAGGAGGTCCGCGTCGACGTCTGGCACACCGTCTACTACCACCAGCTCGCAAATGCGAACGCGATCGTCGAATGGGTGAAGGGCACGGGATTACGCCCCTATCTGGACGCGCTGCCCACCACTCAGCGGGCGGGCTATCTCGCCGCCTATGCCGAAAAGATCAGGAAGGCCTATCCGGCGATGAAAAACGGGCGCGTGCTCCTGCGTTTCCCGCGGCTTTTCATCGTGGCGACAAAAAATCGCTAGAGCGGGAGTGCATGCGGGTTCTCGCCGGCTCCGGCAGGCGCGGCCCTGTCTTCCGGACAAGCTTGAAGGCGCGCCTTGCGCGGACAAGTATAGGAGATCGCGCTTCGGCCCGCCGGGCGCTCGCAGTGAAGGAGCTCTCAATGCATGCAGTCAGTTCAAATGGCGCCAATATTCCCGCGCTCGGCTTCGGCACATTCCGTATGTCCGGAGCGGAGGTGCTTCGCATCCTGCCGCAGGCCCTGAAGCTTGGTTTCCGCCACGTGGACACCGCACAGATCTACGGCAACGAGGCGGAAGTCGGCGAGGCCATCCAGAAGTCCGGCATTGCACGGGCGGACATCTTCCTGACCACGAAGGTCTGGGTCGACAATTATCGCCACGACGCCTTCATCGCCTCGGTCGATGAGAGCCTGAGAAAGCTGAGAACCGACCATGTCGATCTGCTGCTTCTGCACTGGCCGGGGAGCGACGTGCCGATGGCCGAACGCATCGGCGCCCTGAACGAGGTGCGGAATGCCGGCAAAGTACGCCATATCGGCATCAGCAACTTCAACGCCGCGCAAATGGAAGAGGCGACGCGTCTCAGCGATGCGCCGATCGCCACGAACCAGGTCGAGTATCATCCTTATCTCGACCAGACGAAGGTCCTCCAGACGGCGCGGCGGCTCGGAATGTCACTCACGGCCTACTATGCCATGGCCAACGGCAAAGTGCCTGCCGACCCGCTGCTCGCGGAGATCGGCGGCCGCCACGGCAAGACGGCGGCGCAAGTGGCGCTGCGCTGGCTCGTGCAACAGCAGGATGTGATCGTGCTTTCGAAGACGGCGACGGAGGCGCGGCTCAAGGAGAATTCCGCGATATTCGACTTCGCGCTGACGCGGGAGGAGATGGCGGCAGTCCGCGAGCTTGCCCGCCCGTCCGGGCGGATCGTCAATCCGCAGGGTCTTGCTCCCGAATGGGATGCGTGAGGTGAAGGCCTTTAGCGGCCCCCATGCCGCACCGCGACCGTTACCTCCTCTGGCTGCCGACCAGAGGGGGTAACGCCTGCCTGCGCATCAGAGCAATCAGACGAACTGGCTGAGGCCCGGAACGGAGGCAACCACCTCGTCGACGACCTCCTCGCCCGCCTTCTCCTTGGCAAATGCGATCGTCTCTTTGGCGAGCGCCGTAATCTCCCCCATGCCAAGACCCTGGCTCATCAATTGCTGCCCCAGCGCCATGACGCCGCCGCCTCCGCCGATCGCCGACATCAGGCCGCCAAGAAGGCCGCCACCACCGCTGCCCTCGCCATTGTACTGGGCGACCAGTTCGGGCGCACCGGGGATCGCCTCGATCATCTGGGCGACCGGGCCTTCGGCTGCCTCACGCTGCAGGAAGCCGAGGATCATCCCCACTGCCTTTTCCGCCGTTGCGGTCTCGATTCCGACATTTTCCGCCACGCGCGTGACCAGTTCACTCATGGAAATCTCCTCGATCGAATTTTGACGTTAACGTCAAGGTAAATGAACGATGCCGGAATGACAAGAGCATCGAAACGCACGCCGAATACCATATTCCGCCACCTCGCAGCATCGTTTCACGGGGCTCGCCAGATGGCAATCCGGCCTTGTTCGCGCCCGCAATCATGTTGCCGGGAACAGACGCACCGCCTATAACAGATGCACGCTATGTTTCGATGACCGACTTTGTGCGACATGCGGGAAATACCCGCTTTCATTGATAAAATTGACAAGACGGAGATGAAGCCCCCATGCTGCAGGAAGGCAAGATCTATATCGGAACCAGCCGCAAGCCGGACGATTCGATCAACAAAGGCGAATATCTGGAGCTGAAGTTCGGCAACCGCCACGGGCTGATCACCGGCGCCACTGGGACCGGCAAGACCGTGACGCTGCAGATCCTGGCCGAGGGTTTTTCGAATGCGGGCGTTCCGGTCTTCTGCGCGGACGTGAAGGGCGACCTGTCCGGTATCGGCGCCATGGGCGAGCCCAAGGACTTCCTGCTGAAGCGCGCCGAGCAGATCGGCCTCGAGCCTTACGATTTCCAGGAATTCCCGGTGATCTTCTGGGATCTCTACGGCGAGAAGGGCCACAGGGTCCGCACCACCATTTCCGAAATGGGCCCACTTCTTCTGTCGCGGCTGATGAATGCGACGGACGCGCAGGAAGGCGTGTTGAACATCGCCTTCAAGATCGCCGACGAGGGCGGCCTGCCGCTGCTCGACCTCAAGGACCTGCAGGCGCTGCTCAATTACATGGGCGAGAATGCGAGCGAGCTTTCCAATCGGTTCGGCTTCATCTCCAAGGCCTCCGTCGGCTCTATCCAGCGCGAACTCCTGATTCTGGAGCAGCAGGGTGCGGAGCATTTCTTCGGCGAGCCGGCGCTGAAGATCACCGACATCATGCGGACCACAAATGACGGGCGCGGCGCGATTTCGGTGCTTGCCGCCGACAAGCTGATGATGAACCCGCGTCTCTACGCGACCTTCCTCCTGTGGCTCTTGTCCGAGCTGTTCGAAGAACTGCCCGAAGTCGGCGACCCCGACAAGCCGAAGCTGGTGTTCTTCTTCGACGAGGCACATCTGCTCTTCAACGATGCGCCGAAGGTTCTCGTCGAGCGTGTCGAGCAGGTCGTCCGCCTGATCCGCTCTAAAGGCGTCGGTGTCTATTTCGTCACGCAGAACCCGCTGGACGTACCGGAGACGGTCCTCGCCCAGCTCGGCAACCGCGTCCAGCACGCGTTGCGCGCCTATTCCCCGCGCGAACAAAAGGCCGTCAAGACGGCTGCCGACACATTCCGCCCGAATCCCGACTTCAATTGTGCCGACGTGATCACGAATCTTGGCACCGGCGAAGCTCTGGTCTCGACGCTCGAGGGCAAGGGATCGCCGTCGATCGTCGAGCGAACCCTGGTCCGGCCGCCTTCGTCGCGCCTTGGCCCGCTCACGGATGCGGAGCGGCAGAAGGTGGTGGACGTGAGCCCGGTGCGCGGTCTCTACGACGAGGACTTCGACCGCGACTCGGCTTATGAGATGCTTGCCAAACGTGCAGCCAAGGCAGCGGAACAGGCGGAGGCTGCCCGGCAGGCAGAAGAAAAACCCGCCGAGGAGACTTCCGGCGGCAGCCGCTGGACCCTGCCCGGCTTCGGCGACGATGCGGCCGAAGCGCCTTCCGGCAAGCAGGCCCGGCCGCGATCCTCCGGCTACAAGCGGGAAACCATCATGGAAGCTGCGATGAAGTCGGTCGCGCGAACGGTTGCGACCCAGGTGGGGCGAGCCCTTGTGCGCGGAATACTCGGCAGTCTGAAGCGCTAGATCACGATCGTTGAGACGCGGGATGCGGGCGGAAAACTGCACATAGTTTTCCTCATCCCGCACTAGAAAAGCCGGGGAGCATCGGCCATGGACGTCAAGGATTCGAACGGCGCCGTTCTCAAGGACGGCGACAATGTCATCCTGATCAAGGATCTGAAGGTAAAGGGAACTTCCGCCACGCTGAAGCGTGGCACGTTGGTCAAGGGCATCCGCCTGACGGACGATCCGGACGAGGTCGAATGCCGGGTAGAAAAAATCAAGGGACTGGTGCTGCGTACCGAGTTTCTGAAGAAGGCGTGAGACCTCCCGATCGATCCCCTACACTTGCTTGCGGCGGAACTGCCGGGGCAGGCCGAAGCCCGGGGTTACGGGCTTCGGCTATCTGCAACGGTTCTATCAGGCCACCGTCAGCTTAACGTCGACATTGCCCCTGGTCGCATGGCTGTAAGGGCAAACGATATGCGCTTTCTGGACGAGGTCTTCCAGGACCGCCTTTTCCACGCCGGGAGACGAGATTTCCAGCGCCGCGTCGATAAAGAAGCCTGTCCCGTCGTCGCGCGGTCCGATGCCGACCGTGCCCGTCACCGTCGTGTCTTCCGCAAGCTTTACCTTCTCCTTGCCGGCGACGAATTTCAGTGCACCGAGGAAGCAGGCGGAATAGCCGGCGGCAAAGAGTTGCTCGGGATTAGTGCCGCGCGCGCCGTCGCCTCCGAGTTCCTTCGGAACGGTCAGCGTCACGTCGAGAACGCCGTCCTTGCTCTTGGCCTGGCCGGCGCGGCCGCCGGTCGCGGACGCGGTAGTGCGGTAGAGGATGGGCATGACAGTCTCCTTCCTTGTGGTTGCCGGGATTTATATATCGCAATATTAAATAGCGCGCAAATTAATTTTGCAAATTGCTTTGCCGGCGTGAATTTGCGACAATGACATCATGACGAGGAAAGCGGCAAAATTCGACGCAGATTCCGATGAGGTGCTGGCGCTCGGCCGCCAGCTCTGTTTCGCCGTCTACTCGGCGGCGCATGCCTTCAATCGCGCCTACAAGCCGTTGCTCGACCGCTTCGGGCTGACCTATCCGCAATATCTCGTGCTGCTCACGCTCTGGCAGCAGGACCGCATGACGGTGAAACGAATCGGCGAAGAACTGGGCCTCGATTCAGGCACCCTTTCGCCTCTGCTCAAGCGGCTGGAAGCAGGCGGATATGTCCGCCGCGTACGCGATGCGGCGGACGAGCGGCAGGTGATCGTCAGCCTGACGGATGGCGGCCGGGAGCTGAAGGCCGAAGCCTTCGGTATTCTGCGCGACATCGGCAATGCATCAGGCTGCAGCCTCGAGGAGGTCGGCGAATTGCGCGACGCGCTGCACAGGCTGACGCAGCGGCTGGCCGGGAGTCGACACGAAAGCTGACAAGAGCACCTGAAGGAAAAGGTGTACCGCTCTCCGTCCGGAAGTTCGGGTTCAAAGGGTTGAGTAGGCCGCGAACTATTCGCAAGCTGCTGTATGTCCTTGTCGAGCCACGGTCTCGGACGCCCACATCTACGGTTAGACCCGCAACGTCTCCCCCGCCCCCGGCGTTGTCGGGCAGGCCACGTACATCATGAAGACGCACGGCCTTGAAAATCCGAGGGTGATCGCGTACATCTTGAATGTGTACGATATACAAGGACAACGGAGATGCCCCGAGCTGCCGTAGATGACAATAAGCGCATGAATCTGCGGGTCTCGCCGGAAACGAAGGCCAAGCTCGTGCGCGCCGCTGCGTTGCGCGACACCGATCTAACCAACTTCGTTACGCAGACCGCCTTGCGTGAAGCCGAGGCCGTGATCGAGGCGGCCGATGTCGTGCGCTTGTCTGCGCGCGATCATGCGCGTGTGCTCGAACTGCTGGAAAATCCCCCCAAGCCCAACGCGAAGCTGCGGGCAGCGATAGCGGCGTTGCCTGATACTCTATGACGCTGCCGGTCTGGAACGAGGAAGCAATCGCGAAATCGCATGACCGCCAGTCCTTCGACTGTGGCGATCCCGCCATGAATGATTTTCTTCGACGCTTTGCGCGTCAAAGCCACGAACAGAATGCCTCAAAAACCTTCTGCGCGATCGATGTCGCCACGCCTAACCGCGTGCTCGGCTTCTACACGTTGGCCCCTTCTGCCGTGAAGCACGACGACGTGCCGGCGTCGATGACGCAGGGGTTGGCCCAGCACGAGGTCTCCGGGTTTAAGCTGGCGCGGATCGCCACCGATGTCAGCGTAGCGGGTCACGGCCTGGGCGGTCAGCTTCTTGCCGCCGCGGCGCTTCGCTGCTTGCGGGTCGCGTCCGAAGCCGGCGGCGTGCTGCTGATTATCGACGCCAAAGGCGAGCGTGCTGCGCGATGGTATGCCGGCTACGGAGCAGAGCCGCTTCAGAACCGGCCGCTCACGCTGGTCATGCCGTTGGTCACCTTCGCCGCCGATCTCAAGGCCAAGGGTCTTCTCTGACGGTCGTTCCGGCCTGTAGCTTTGGGCGGCCGGTTCGGGTTGTTTGATGCCCATACGATCGGGTGATGACGCAACGCTTTCGCTGGTCATCAAAACGCAGAAAGAAGCGATTTTCGCCGCAGAGATGAACGGCTCCTTCGTTACGCCCCCGCACAGGCCGTCAGATGACGAGGATCGGCGCCTTGTTGCGCACGCGATCGTAAAGATCGATCACGTCCTGATTGACCATGCGGACGCAACCGGAAGAGACCGCCTTGCCGATCGATTGCCATTCGGGCGTCCCGTGGACGCGATAGAGCGTATCCTGGCCGTTCTGGAAGATGTAGAGCGCGCGCGAGCCGAGCGGATTGTCGAGTCCCGGCGGCATGCCGCCATTATCGGCGGAATATTTCGCCAGTACCGGCTGACGGGCGATCATTTCGTTCGGCGGCGTCCACTTCGGCCATTTCTGCTTCCACTGGATCAGACCGCGGCCCGACCAGGCGAAGCCTTCGCGGCCTAACCCGACGCCATAGCGCATCGCCCGCCCGCCCGGCTGGACGAGGTACAGATAGCGGTCGGCCGTATCGACGACGATCGTGCCGGGGGCCTCACCGAAGGGATCGCCGACCTCCTGGCGATAAAAGCGCGGATCGATCTGTCTGAAGGGCACCTCCGGGATGAGAAAGCCGCCATCCTCCCGCGCCGCATAGATCTCCGCGTAATAGGCATCCTGCGGCGGCAGGCCGATCGGCCCCTCGCCGACCGGTCCCTCGAAGATCCCGCCCGGCGGCCCGTTCCAGCGGCTTTCGAGCGCAGGATTGCGGTAGACCGGCATCGTTTGCTCGCGGAAGCGGTTCGTGTTCATCGATGAGGTGCAGCCCGCAAGTCCGGCGGAGGCGATTGCCAAGCCGGATGTGCGGAGAAACTGACGTCGGGACAAAGCTGGCAGTGATGACATCTAACTCTAACGGGGTTGTGCTGCACGGAAAGAGTCCAGGTGCTCCATTCCGAGGGCCGGATCAAGGTGCTTCGAAAGTGAATCGTTGCGAAGCCGTCTCGAATGGTTATCGGCAAGTCGGAACGGGACGCAAGCGGAAACCGCTCCCTGTGGCACCAGATTGCATTTACGGCCGCTCGCGAACATCACGGCCGCTGGGAGGAAAGCAGCGCTTCGAAATCCTCGCCCGACAAGGGCTGGCTGAAGAAATAGCCCTGGATCTCGTCGCAGCCGCTTTCTTTGAGAAACTCGACCTGGGCCTTTGTCTCGACACCCTCGGCAATGACGCGCAGGCCGAGCTTCTGTGCAAGCGAGATGATCGCGGATGTAATCGCCATGTCGTCGGCATCGTCCGGAATGTCCGTCACGAAGGACCGGTCGATCTTCAGCCGGCGCACCGGGAAGCGCTTGAGCGCGCTGAGGCTCGAATAGCCTGTCCCGAAATCGTCGATCGCAAGGTGCACGCCGATCGCCTCCAGCGCATGCATCGTGGCGATCGCCCCCGGCACGTCCTGCATGATCAGACTTTCGGTGAGCTCGAGTTCGAGGTAACGGGCCTCGAGGCCGGTCTCCTCCAAAACCGCCGCCACACGCGCCGCCCAGTTGCGCTCGCGGAACTGCCGCGCTGAAACGTTGACGCTGACGATCAGCGGCGGCAGACCGGCGTCCTGCCAGGCCTTCAGCTGGCGGCAGGCGGCGCGCAGGACCCAGTCTCCAATCGGGACGATCAGACCGGTTTCCTCGGCGAGCGGAATGAATGCCGCGGGCGAGATGATGCCGCGCACCGGGTGCTGCCAGCGCAACAGCGCCTCCGCAGCGAAGATGCGGCCGGTCTCGAGGCTCATCTGCGGTTGGAAATGCAGCAGGAACTCCTCCCGCGCAAGCGCCTCGCGAAGCTCTTCTTGCGACTGGAGTTTTTCATGGGCTCTGGCGGCCATCGCCTCGGTGAAGACCTGGATGTTGTTGCGGCCGAGCTCCTTGGCGCGATACATGGCCATGTCGGCATTGGCGAGAAGTTCGCCCGCCGTCGTGCCCTGGTTGGGGAAGCAGGCCACGCCCATGCTGCAGTTCACCTGCAGGGAGCGGCCCTGCAACTGCACCGGCATGGCGATTGCAGCGCGGATGTCCTCCAGCCGCGACAGAACGACGTCCCGCTCCTTCGGCAGGCCGTTCAGGAGGATGATGAACTCGTCGCCGCCGACGCGCACGACGGAATCGGACCTGCGCACGGCACCCCGCATGCGCCCGGCTACGACCTTCAGGAGCTCATCACCTGTGGCGTGCCCAAGGCTGTCATTGATCAGTTTGAAATCGTCGAGGTCGAGAAAGGCGAGCACGGCCCATTGATCCCGCTCGCGGATCTCCTCGAGCATGCCGGCGACCTGCTCCTCGAAAAGGACGCGGTTCGGCAGCCCCGTCAAGGCGTCGTGATGGGCCATGAAACCGATGCGGTCCTCCGCCCGCTTGCGCTCGATCGCTATTCCGGCGAGATGAGCGGCCATGGCAATCAGTTCCTGCTGCTGCTCGCTCGGCGTTCCAACCTCCTGCGCATAGAGCGCGAATGTCCCGAGCACATTGCGCTCGCGCGACAGGATGGGCGTGGACCAGCAGGAGCGGAGGCCGGAAGGCCCCAGGAGAGGCGCGTATTCCTCCCAGAGCGGATCGGCGAAGACGTCGGAAACGATCACCTGTTCGCCGCACCACGCAGCCGTTCCGCAGGAGCCGGCCGCAGGGCCGATCTCGACGCCATGGATGGCAGCGCAATAATCCGCGTCGAGGCTGGGGGCAGCGCCGTGCAGGAGATGCCCGCCATCCTCCGAAAGGAGCAGGATGGAGGCCTTGATCCCGGGCAGCAGCGCTTCGATCAGCAGCACCAGCTCGTGGAAGAACTCACAAAGGGGCCTGCCCTTGGCGATCATTTCCAGCAACCGGGCCTGACCTTCGAGCAGGCGCTCCGCGGCCTTGCGATCGCTGATATCGCGCGAGATGCCGACGATACCGATGATCCCGCCGCTCTTGCTGCGCAAGGGCACTTTCGAGGTCATCAGCCAGCGATCGCGGCCCTTGGTCACGATGGCGCGTTCCTCGATGCCGAAGATCGGTTCGCCGGTTTCCAACACGCGCCGCTCGGTATCGGCGACGGCCTGGGCGAATTCGTGCGGGTGCAGATCGAAATCGGTCTTGCCGACGAGGTCCCGCAGGCTTTCAAGGCCGTTGTCGGCGACCGTCGCCTCGTTGGCGATCAGGAAGCGCCCCGCCGTATCCTTCGCATAGATATAATCGGGAACGTGGTTGATCATCGCTTCGAGCCAGTAGTGGCGGTCGGCCATGTCGGGTTCGGGCGGAAAGAGACGCGCGACCTCGTCGGCGAGGCGGCTGCCGGCATCGATCAGCCGACGCGTCTGCGCATTGTCGTCCGCGTTCAGGTCGGCATATCGGATGCTGCGGGACGTTTTTCTTGCCAAGCGAAACCTCCGAAGGAGCGGCGCTCGCGCAGATTTAGCGAAAAGAGGTTATGCTTCCCTAAACTCCACAGCGAAAAATCGTCTAAAGGTTGCGCGGAACCACTTCGCATCAAAAGAATTCATGCGACCTATCATTGCCGACGGCTTCTGCCGAGGACGGCGATGGCCTACAGCATAACCATGCAGGAGTTACAGCGACCTTTGCGCGTCTGTCCGACGCGCGCGCTGCAAGGAGCTGAACGACAATCGGAGGACGCGGGAAATGCTGACGATCTATGGAGTTTACCGTTCGCGCGCGTCGCGCAACTACTGGATGGCGGGGGAGCTCGGCCTGCCCTTCCGGTCGGTGCCGGTTGTCCAGGCGCGCCGGGTCGCCGATCCGCTGGCCGCGGATGCCCCCCTCAATACGAAGTCGCCGGGCTTCCTCGCCATAAATCCGATGGGCCTCATACCCGCGATCGAGGATGACGGGTTGGTGCTGACCGAGTCGCTCGCCAACAATCTTTATCTCGCCCGCAAACACGGCGGACCACTGTCACCGGCCGATATCCGGGAGGAAGGGCAGATCGGTAACTGGACGATGTGGGCGGCGACCGAGGTCGAGCCGCATGCGGTGAAGATCGTTCTCGCCTATGACAACGGGATCGAGGACACGCCGGAAGGGCGGGCGGAGATCGCGGCCTGCGCCCGCTCCCTTGAAAAAGCCTTTTCCGTACTCGAAACGCACCTCGCCGATCGCGACTACGTTGTGGGTGACCGCTTTACCGTCGCGGACCTTAATCTCGCGGAGGTTTTCCGCTACACGATGAGCCAGACGGACCTTTTCGAAAAGCACCGCCAGGTCAAGGCCTGGCTGGCGCGCTGCCAATCCCGCCCCGCCTTCAAGGCGATGATGGAGGAACGGCTGAAGGAACCGGAATAAGGCACCTGGCTGGGTGAGCGAAGGCTCTTCTCATCCCGTCATCGCCGCGAGCTGCCGCATTCCGTCCTCGACTTCCTCGCGCACCCAGCGCTTGAAGGCGGCAGCGCCCTTGCTTTCGCGGCGTGAGACGGAGGTGACGAAGTAGTGCCCGAAGCCGGTCTTGGCGCGAATGCCGAACGGCGCCACGAGAGACCCCCTCAGCAGCGCGTATCCGGCAAGCGTCTGCCAGGCAAGCATCACCCCCTGCCCGGCAATCGCCGCATCGAGCGCCAGGGAAGCGTCGTTGAAGGTGTGGCGCACCGTCATGGCCGCACCGGTGAGGCCGGCGGTCTTGAGCCATAGTTCCCAGGAAAACATTGCATGCGCATCGATCACCGCGGGCAGCTTCAGTATGTCCGCGGGCTCACGAAGTCCGGCGGCCAGTGCCGGCGAGCAGACCGGGAAGACCTCCTGCTCGAGCAGCAGTTCCGATCGCACGCCCGGCCAGCGTCCAGCCCCGACGCGGATGCCGAGATCGACATCGGAGGTCTCCAGATTGGCGAGCGTCGTGGTCGCGTCGATCCTCAGCCGGATATCCGGATTACGCTCGGCGAAGCGGTCCAGCCGGTAGACGAGCCAGCGCGCCGCAAAGACCGGCGCGACCGACACCGTCAATACCGAATCGTCACGACGGCGTGCCTGGGCGACTGCCTCGGCGAGCTCCCTGAACGCGCTCGACAATCGCGTCAGCAGCGCGCGCCCGCTATCTGAAACCACAAGCCCCCGCGGCGAGCGCTCGAAAAGCGTACGACCGAGTTGCGCCTCGGTCTTGGCAATCTGCTGGCTGACGGCGCCGGCGGTGACGCCGAGTTCCTCCGCCGCAGCGGCGAGCGAGCCCAGGCGGCCGACCGCCTCGGCCGCGCGCAATCCGTTCAGGTGAACCTTATTCAGGTCTTTCATATAGTTTTTCTAAACCGCTGCCCTCGCAATCTCAATTGCAAACTTCGACAAAGAGGTGGATTCTCCTCCAAAAGATTGAAGGGTTGAGCGGCCGGCGTGACCGGCTGCGCTACCCCAATCCGAGCTGAACGGTGACTGTATGCTGAAGTTTTTCTCAATACTGAAGCGCCCCGGGGCCTCGTCCGACAGTGTTCAAGGACTCGCCTCCGACTGGATGCGCGACCCTCTCCAGCATCCGGATCTCTTCCGTATGGGTGAACGCGAACTCGCGGATCTGCCGTTCCCCGGATGGCCTTGGCCGCGCACTGGGGCGGAGAACCTCTGCAACTGAGGGCGACCAACGCCCGTTTTAACGCTTCGGCTCCGCCGATCCGGGCCGATTGCCGTTACGACTGCACTTCAGCCAGAACCTTGGCGACGGCCGGGCGCTCGGCCATCCGGTTGCGATGGTCGAGGATTCGCGGAAACCGGGCCGGATCGACACCGTCCGACTCGAGCCAGCCGGCGATGGTGAAGAGATAGGGATCGGCGACCGAATAGGCGTCGCCCCTGACAAAGGGGCCGACGAACATCGTGCGCTCGATCAGCGCGAAGCAGTCGGCCATGTTCTGCGGCACCTTGGCCTTCATCGCCTCCTGCGCCGCCGGGTCGTCTGCCCACCGCGCGGCCCGGCGCGCATGGGCATGAGCGACGTGAACCGTCGAGCAGAGATAGCTCAGAAACGACTGCAGCCGCGCGAACTCGAAAGGATCGTCAAGCGGCGCAAGCCGCGCCTTCGGGAAGCTTTGGGCGATATAGGCGAGAATGGCCGGCGTCTCCGTCAGGATACCGCGGTCGGTCACGAGGGCGGGCACCCGCCCCTTGGGGTTGATGGTGAGGTAGTCCGGCTTGGTCTGCTCGGCTTTGGAAAAATCGACCCGATGCACTTCATAGCCGGCACCGGCTTCCTCCAGCGCGATATGCGAGGCAAGCGAGCAGGTTCCAGGCGTATAAAACAGTTTCAGCATCGTTCTTCCTCCCAAATTGCGCGGCTGACGGCGGCGCCGAAGCACAGAAGATCGAATCGCCGCGATTGACAAGTCCTGAGCGAGATCGCGTCAGGCGGCAAAGGCTTCCGTCACCCGCACGTCGCCGACGTGCATTCCGTTCCAGTTGCGCATCGCGTGATTGGCCTGAGCCATCAACGCCTCATGGATTTCGTCATCGTCCGAAAAGAAGCGCGCAAGCGTCGCGGCGACCATCGCCTCGGCGGCCCGGGTCGTGCCGTCCTCGCATTTCAGCGCGATGCCGATACCCTTTTCCGGTATCGCCGCACAGAATACGCCCTCGGCGCCGGTCTTCGCAAAAATGCGGCCGGGAGCCGTCTTCATCAGCCGCGTGCAAGCGCGCTTGGTGCCGGCGACGTAGAAGGGTTCGGCCATGCAGGCGTCGATGAGACGCTTCGAGGCCCGCGCCCGCTCCGTCCCGAGGCCGACCCCGCTCGCCATCCTGGCAAATCCATGAGCAAGTCCTTTCATCGAGAGCGCGTAGGTGGGGATCGAGCAGCCGTCGACGCCGCAATTGTCGCGATCAAGAACCGCTCCCGTCAGCTCCGCCATGACGCCGCGGATTTCCCGCTGGATCGGGTGGTCATAGCCGATATAGCCTTCGACCTCGGTCCCGGAATGGCAGCAGGCGCAGACGAAGCCCGCATGCTTGCCCGAGCAGTTGTTGTGGAGCGCGCTCGGCGCTTCGAGTGAGCGGGCCTGGGCGATCAGCGTCTTCTGGTCGGAGGACCAATGGGCGCCGCACTCAAGCGCCTGGACGTCCCGCCCCGCAGCCGCCAGCATTTTGGCGGCGAGCGCCACATGTTCCGGCTCCCCCGAATGCGACGAGCAGGCCAGCGCCAACTCCCGATCGCCGAAACCATAGGCGTCGGCGGCACCGCTTTCGATCAGCGGCAGCGCCTGCATTGCCTTGCAGGCGGAGCGCGGAAAGATATGAGCATCCGTTTGGCCAAGGGAAAACAGCATCTTTCCGTCGCCATCGACGGCGACGATCATGCCCCGATGGCGGCTTTCGACCAGATTTCCGCGCGTTACTTCGACCAGAACCGGATTCGACATCGGCTGCCCTCAATTTTCCAAGTTTCGGATATGCATCTATCAGGAATCCCACGGCAGAAAAGTCACCGTAGATGAAATTCCTCCGCAAGCTCTTTCTCGTTTTCGCTGTCGTCTACCTGCTTCCGGCGCTCGCCTCGGCGGGCCTGTGGTACTTCAAGGAGCGGCCACAGAGCTGGCACGACGCGGATTGGTCGTCGTCAGGTATTCTGGCGGATGCGGCTGCGAGCCCGCAGGCGGCGATATACGTCTTCTCGGCGACCACCGGAGGCATGAAGGGGGCGGTAGCAAGCCACGCCTGGATCGTCACCAAAGACGAAGGGGCGCCTACATACAACCGTTATGAGAAGGTCGGCTGGGGCAAGCCGATCCGAAAGAACGCCTATGCGGCCGACGGACGCTGGTATTCCAACGAGCCGCGCATCGTCGCGGTAGTCAGGGGCGAGGAAGCCAAGCGCCTGATCCCCAAGATCGAAACGGCGATCGAGGCTTATCCCTATTCTTCGCCGGGCGCCTATCGAATCTGGCCCGGTCCCAACTCCAACACTTTCGTCGCCCATGTCTTGCGATCGGTGCCGGAGCTCGACGTCGTGCTGCCGCCGGATGCGGTCGGGCGCGACTATCTGCCGGAGGGGAAACTGTTCCATGTCGATGCCGACGGTCGCGACCTGCATGCGACGCTTTACGGCCTCGCCGGCGTCTCGGCCGGCTGGCGCAGCGGGCTGGAACTGCACTTCATGGGACTGGTGGCGGGCTTCGACGTCGCGCGGCCCGGCATCAAGATTCCGGCACTCGGCCGCTTCGGAATCTGAGGGGATGGCACGCGGGCGGAAAACCGCACACATTTTTCCTCATCCCGCTCCATAGGAAAAGGGCCGCCCTGCGGCGGCCCTTCCATGAGCTTTGGCCTCACAATGGCCGGGTGCTGAGACCCTAAGGAAGGCGGCTATCAAGCCGAGGGCTGCCTCGACTCCTTCACCTCTCCCATGTCCATTACGAGGTCCGAAATCTCATTAGACATTGGATCACCTTCCTTTCTGTTCGTTGACGTTAATCCCAACGTAAGCGATCTTTGGGCCAATACAAGGGCGACCATCGTCTTATTGTTTGTTGTTACCCGATCCGCATCACGATCTTGCCGATATGATCGCCCTGCTCCATCAGGCGATGAGCGCCGGCAATCTCGGCGAAGGGCAGGATCGCCTGGATGACCGGCGCAACTTCGCCCCCTTCCAGCAGCGGCCAGACCTTTTCCGCCAGCCCGTCGCGGATTGCCTGCTTCTCGGCGGCGGTGCGCGGCCGGAGCAACGAACCCATTATCTGCAGGCGCTTCATGAGAATTGGCGCAATGTTGGCGTCCTCCACCCGGGCGCTGCCGAGGAAGGCGATGATCGACAGGCGCCCGTCCTTGGCAAGGCTGCCGATGTTGCGCTCGAAGTAGCGCCCGCCCACCATGTCGAGAATGACGTCGACCCCGCGACCGCCGGTTTCTTCCAGCACGACGGCCCTGAAATCCTCCTCACGATAATTGATCGCACGTTTCGCCCCGAGTGCCTCGCAGGCCTCGCACTTCGCAACGTTCCCGGCGGTCGCGAAGACCTCTGCACCGAATGCCTTGGCAAGCTGGATGGCGGTCGTGCCGATACCGCTGGATCCTCCATGGACAAGGAACGTTTCGCCGGCCTTCAGGCGGGCCATGTCGAAGACGTTGGCCCAGACCGTGAAGAAAGTCTCCGGCAAGGCTGCCGCCTTCGCGGCATCGTAGCCCTTGGGCCAGCGAAGGGCCTGCGTGGCGGGAACGGCGCAATATTCCGCGTAAGCGCCGCCATTGGCCAGAGCGCAGACCTTGTCGCCGGTCGAGAAGCCGGCCGCTCCCTCGCCGAGAGCAACCACTTCGCCTGCAACTTCGAGCCCGAGGATGGGACTCGCCCCAGCGGGCAGCGGGTAGTCTCCCTTGCGCTGCAGGACGTCCGGCCGATTGATGCCGAAGGCTTCGACGCGGATCAGAATGTCGCCGGGCCGGACCTCAGGCATCGCCCCCCGCGCCAGCACCATATTCTCCGGCCCTCCGGGGCCAGGCAGATCGACATAGGTCATTTCTGTCGGAAGGGTCATGACGGCATCCTCGCAAAACGGTTCCGCCTATACCTATAGCCCTCTTGCCGTTCGGGAAAGTTCGTCGTGCATCCGCTGCTCAGGTCCGGTCGAGGGGTTCCATGACGAGGCCTTCTTCGCTCGCCTTGGCGCGCGCCTTTATCTCCGCGATCCGCTTGCTCACGGTCTGTCCGTCCGAGAGGACAAGGCCTTCCGGAAGCAAAAGCACCGCGATCGAACAGCGCATCAGGGGGAAAGCCTTCGTGGTGCCGTCGCGGCCATATCCGCTGATCCGTCCCGCCGACAGATGCTCGGGCGAATAGAGCTGGCGGACGTCCGAGCGAAAGTCGTCGATCAGACGTGAAAGGACGCCCCGTATGTCCTCCTCGGTGGAACCGTCGATGCCGACGAAGAAATCGTCGCCTCCGACGTGACCCAGGAACTTCCCTTCGCCTATGAAGTGGCGCCGCAGGAGCGCCGCAAAGAGCGTGATCGCGAGATCCCCCTTCTGGAAGCCGTAGGTATCGTTGAAGGGTTTGAAATCGTCGAAGTCGCAGTAGCAGAAGTAGCGGGCCTGGTCGCCGTCCAGGATCGCGTGCTGGACATAATCGCGGATCGCGCGATTGCCGGGAAGGCCCGTCAACGGATTCTGCTCCTGGGCCGTCTTCAACTGCTTCTCGTTGATGATCTTCAGGAGCGACGAAGCGGAGAGAATGCCGGCATAGCGCATGTTCTCCGTGAGGATGACGCAGTCGCTCCCGTTCATGCCGGCGAAGATCTTGAGCATCTCGTCGGCGGGCGTGTCGAGATCGGCGATCGGCGCGGGCGTGACGAAATGCGAGATGCGGCGCTGATAGAGGCGGTTCTTCAGGAGGTCGCGGCCAAAGGGATGATAGATCATCTCCTTGACGTGATACTCGTGCAGGATGCCGCGCGGTTCGCCATTGGCATTCAGGACCGGAAAGAAAGCCTGGCGTGGATTGAGCCGGAAAAGGTCGAACACGGAATCGAGATCGTCGCTCTCCCTCGCTGCCGGAAGCTGCTCGATCTCCTTGCGGATCAGGATGCTGTCAAGGGTCGCAGACGGGCGCCGAGCGCCGCCGGCCGGTTCGAGATGTGCGTAGACGGCCTGCAGCTCCGTGACGTGCGTCGTCGGTCGGGCGATGAAGTAGCCCTGCATCAGATCGCAACCGAGATCACGGCAGACGAGAAACTCCGCCTCCGTCTCCACGCCCTCGGCGATGACCCGCGACCCGAGCACATGGGCCATATTGACCGTATGCCGGACGAGGTGCCGCTTGCGGGGGTCCTTGTCTATATCGCAGATGAAGTGCCGGTCGATCTTCACATAGTCGACCGGCTGGTCGCAGAGCAGTTTCAAGCCGTTGAACCCCGCACCGAAATCGTCGATCGCGAGCTTGAATCCCGCAAGCCGCAGCTGCCGCACGAGCGCGGAAAAGTCAGGCATCTTGCTGCTGTCGAAACGTTCCGACAGTTCGAAGCAAAGAGAGGACGGCGCGATATTCGCACGCTTCAAGTGGTTGACGAGGCGATCGACGATGTCGCCCTCGGCGCCGACGAGCCGCGCATCGAAATTGAGAAAGAGCGTGCGCGCCGAAAAGTCCGGGAGCGCGGCAAACGCGGCGACGGCGCGGCTGTTGATCAGGTGCTCGAGCGCGAGCAACTGCCCCGCGCTCTCGGCCCTGTCGAGCAATTCGACCGGCGAGGCAAAGCCCAGGCGCTCGAAACCGCGCATCAGGGATTCATAGCCGAACACCGCCCCGGTCGCCGCTTCCACGATCGGCTGGAGGGCATTTTCGATGACGAGTTTGGCAAGGGTCACGATCTGGTCGTCGCCGAAACGGCGAAGCGACAGGATTTCTGCGGGGGCGGCCGACATGCCGGGCTCCAGGGATAGGACACACAAACGCGCGCCAGCATCGGAGCCAGGCGTCAACGAAATCTTTCGCGAATGTGAAAGTTTGATGAAGCTTCGGAAAAGCCTGCTCAGCCCCTTGCGAGAACCCCGAAGGCGATCGAGGCCAGCCCCTGCATGACGAGATCGACCGCCAGGAAAAGACCCAGTATCCAGAGGCTGTCGACCGGCCAGCCGGCAGCGATGATGAGGCCGGCTAGCAGGGTCACGAGGCCGCCGATGACCATCCACCCCCAGCCGCCAAGAGGACGAAGCCTGAACCCTACCCAGATGCGGGAGCAACCGGCGGCGATCAGCGCCACCGCCAGCAGAAATGTCAGCACCGAGGAGGCGAGGACAGGATTGATGAAAGCGAACAGGCCTGCCGCAGCATAGAAGGCACCGCTCAAGATCCAGTAAAGGACACTCCCCCAGTTTTTGACCTGAAAGGCGTGGGCGAGGTTGAGCAGGCCGCCGATCAGCATGATGAGACCGACGTAATAGACGGAGGCGACTGTCGCCATCAGCAGGTTTCCGAAGGCGATGCCGCCGCACATGATCAGAAGCACGCCGAGTGCGACGAACCACCCCCATTTTCCGGCAAGGGCCTCTCTGCCGGCGGGATCGAACGCGTGAACCATTTCAACCTCCAGTCATGCCTATGCGCATGGACGCCTCCCGCTGATTGAGCCGGATTTCCAAGCAAAAAGAAAGAGAAAAGCGCAGGATTTTTTTATTGATTGATGGATCAATCAAAAATAAGCTAGAGTCAGAGGAGTTCGAAGATGCCCAAGGTCGGAATGGAGCCGGTGCGCCGCAAGGCGCTGGTCGATGCGGCGCTGCGCGTGATCGGCGACCAAGGGACGCTCGCGGTCACCATGTCGGATATCGCGCGGACGGCCGGCGTTTCGCCCGCGCTCGCGCATCACTATTTCGGCAGCAAGGAACAGTTGCTGATCGCCACCATCCGCAGCCTTCTCGGCAAGCTGCGCGACGACGCCGTGTCTGCGATGAAGGCGGCCTCGACGCCGCGCGCAAAGGTGAGTGCTCTGATCAGCGTGAGTTTTCGCGCCGATCAGTTCGCGCCGGAGACGGTCGCAGCCTGGCTCGCCTTCTATTCGGAGGCGCAACGGTCGGAGGAAGTGCGGCGGCTGCTGGTGATCTATGCGCGGCGGCTGCGCTCAAACCTGCTCGCGGGTCTGAGAGCGCTCTGCCCGGCAGATGACGCGGAACGCATCGCCGAGGGCGCCGCTGCGATGATCGACGGGCTCTACATCCGGCAAAGTTTGAAATCGGCGCCGATCAGCATCGAAGCCTCGGTGGCGCTCACGGAAGATTACGTGAATGCGCATCTGAGGGCGAGCGACGGGAAAGGCTCCCCTCCCCGGGTTTGCTCCGAGGATTAGCCCCTCCCTCCCGGCGGGCAGAAGGTGGCGGCAGCCGCAGCTGACAATCGCCGACCGGCCAAGCAAGACGAAGCAAGAATTCGAACCACGAGGAAACGATCAAGTGACCACCGGGAAGCCGAATATTCTGATCATCATGGTGGACCAGCTGAACGGAAAGCTTTTTCCGGACGGGCCTGCAGACTTCCTGCACGCGCCCAACCTGAAGGCGCTGGCCAAGCGATCGGCCCGTTTCCGCAACAACTACACCTCGTCGCCACTATGTGCCCCAGCCCGAGCATCCTTCATGGCCGGGCAATTGCCGAGCCGCACGCGGGTTTATGACAATGCCGCCGAGTACCAGTCGTCGATCCCGACCTATGCACATCACCTGCGCCGGGCCGGCTATTACACCGCGCTTTCCGGCAAGATGCATTTCGTCGGACCGGACCAGCTGCACGGCTTCGAGGAGCGTTTGACGACCGATATCTATCCGGCCGATTTCGGCTGGACGCCGGATTACCGCAAGCCGGGCGAGCGCATCGACTGGTGGTATCACAATCTCGGCTCCGTCACCGGCGCCGGGGTCGCCGAGATCACCAACCAGATGGAATATGACGACGAGGTGGCATTCCTCGCCAACCAGAAACTCTACCAGCTTTCGCGGGAAAACGACGATGCGAGCCGGCGCCCCTGGTGCCTCACCGTCTCCTTTACCCATCCGCACGACCCCTATGTCGCGCGGCGCAAATTCTGGGACCTCTACGAGGATTGCGAGCACCTCACGCCCGAGGTCGACGCTATCCCCCTCGACGAGCAGGACCCGCATTCGCAGCGCATCATGCTGTCCTGCGATTACCGGAACTTCGAGCTGACGGAGGAGAATGTCCGCCGCTCTCGCCGCGCCTATTTCGCCAACATCTCCTATCTCGACGAGAAGGTCGGCGAACTGGTCGACACCCTCACGCGGACGCGGATGCTCGATGACACCCTCATCCTCTTCTGTTCCGACCACGGCGACATGCTCGGCGAACGCGGCCTCTGGTTCAAGATGAACTTTTTCGAAGGCTCGGCGCGCGTGCCGCTGATGATTGCCGGCCCCGGTATCGCACCCGGCCTGCATCTGACGCCGACCTCCAATCTCGACGTGACGCCGACGCTTGCGGACCTCGCCGGCATTTCTCTCGAGGAAGTGAAGCCCTGGACCGATGGCGTCAGCCTCGTGCCGATGGTCAACGGCGTCGAGCGCACCGAACCGGTGCTGATGGAATATGCGGCCGAGGCCTCCTATGCGCCGCTGGTCGCCATTCGCGAGGGCAAGTGGAAATACATCCACTGCGCACTCGATCCGGACCAGCTCTTCGACCTCGAGACCGATCCGCTGGAGCTCACGAACCTCGCAGCGAAGCCGCGCGGACCTGTCGACCAGGCAACGCTTACCGCATTCCAGGACATGCGCGCCGCCCATTGGGACATGCAGGCCTTCGATGCTGCCGTACGCGAAAGCCAGGCCCGCCGCTGGGTCGTCTACGAGGCGCTGAGAAACGGCGCCTATTACCCCTGGGATCACCAGCCGCTGCAAAAGGCATCGGAGCGATACATGCGCAATCACATGAACCTCGACAATCTCGAGGAGTCCAAACGCTATCCGCGAGGAGAATGAGATGAGAGCCCAACCGAAAGCCTCGCACTTCATCGACGGCGAATATGTCGAGGACACCGGCGGCACGGTGATCGAGAGCATCTATCCGGCGACCGGCGAAGTCATCGCCCGCCTCCATGCCGCAACACCCGCAATCGTCGAAAAGGCGATCGCAGCGGCGAAGCGCGCGCAGCCGGAATGGGCGGCGATGAGCCCGACCGCGCGCGGGCGTGTCCTGAAGCGGGCCGCCGAAATCATGCGCCAGCGCAACCGCGAGCTTTCCGAGCTCGAAACGCTCGACACGGGGAAGCCGATCCAGGAAACCATCGTGGCCGACCCGACGTCCGGTGCCGACAGTTTCGAATTTTTCGGCGGCGTCGCGCCCGCCGCACTCAACGGCGATTATATCCCGCTCGGCGGCGACTTTGCCTATACCAAGCGGGTGCCGCTCGGCGTCTGCGTCGGCATCGGCGCCTGGAACTACCCTCAGCAGATCGCCTGTTGGAAAGGTGCGCCCGCACTCGTCGCGGGCAACGCCATGGTCTTCAAGCCTTCGGAAAACACCCCGCTCGGCGCACTTAAGATCGCCGAAATCCTCATCGAAGCGGGTCTGCCGAAGGGCCTCTTCAACGTCATTCAGGGCGACCGCGCGACGGGCCCGCTCCTCGTCAACCATCCGGACGTCGCAAAGGTGTCGCTCACCGGCTCCGTGCCGACCGGAAAGAAGGTGGCCGGCGCCGCCGCCGCGGAACTCAAGCACGTCACCATGGAGCTCGGCGGCAAGTCACCTCTGATCGTGTTCGAGGATTCCGATCTCGAAAGCGCGATCGGCGGCGCAATGCTCGGCAATTTCTACTCGACCGGCCAGGTCTGCTCCAACGGTACCCGCGTCTTTGTGCAGAAGAAGATCAAGGAGCCCTTCCTCGCCCGTCTCAAGGAACGCACCGAAGCGATCGTCATCGGCGACCCCCTGGACGAGACGACGCAGCTTGGGCCGATGGTCTCGGCGGCGCAACGCGACAAGGTCTTCTCCTATATCGAGAAGGGCAGAGCGGAAGGGGCGCGCCTCGTCACCGGCGGCGGCATTCCCAACAATGTGAGCGGCGAAGGCACCTATATCCAGCCGACCGTCTTTGCCGACGTCACCGACGACATGACAATCGCCCGCGAAGAAATCTTCGGGCCGGTCATGTGCGTGCTCGACTTCGACGACGAGGCGGAAGTCATCCGACGCGCCAACGCCACGGAGTTCGGCCTATCGGCCGGCGTCTTCACCGCGGACCTCACCCGCGCCCACCGGGTCGCCGACCGGCTCGAGGCCGGCACGCTCTGGATCAACACCTATAATCTCTGCCCGGTAGAGATCCCCTTCGGCGGGTCCAAGCAGTCGGGCTTCGGACGCGAGAATTCGGTCGCGGCGCTGAACCACTATACCGAGCTCAAGACCGTCTATGTCGGCATGGGGCCGGTCGAGGCGCCGTATTGAGCTTTGCAGTTCTGCCCTCTCGGGTTTGACCCGAGGACTAACCCTCTCGCCGCGCGGGGAGAGGGGACCGGCGCGGCATATGCCTTTTCCCTCGCGCGGGAGAAGGCGGGCCATCCCAGAAGCAAGAAAGACCACGCTCATGCAGGCAGATTTCGTCATCATCGGTTCCGGCTCGGCGGGCTCGGCGCTCGCCTATCGCCTGTCGGAAGACGGCAGGAATTCGGTCATCGTGCTCGAGTTCGGCGGCTCCGATGTCGGCCCGTTCATCCAGATGCCGGCGGCGCTTGCCTGGCCGATGAACATGAACCGCTATAATTGGGGCTATCTCTCCGAACCCGAGCCGAACCTCAACAACCGGCGCATCACCGCGCCGCGCGGCAAGGTGATCGGCGGCTCCTCCTCGATCAACGGCATGGTCTATGTCCGGGGCCATTCGGAAGACTTCAACCGCTGGGAGGAACTCGGCGCCAAAGGCTGGGCCTATGCGGACGTGCTGCCCTATTACAAGCGGATGGAGCATTCGCATGGCGGCGAAGAGGGCTGGCGCGGCACCGACGGGCCGCTGCACGTCAAGCGCGGCCCGGTCAAGAATCCCCTTTTTCACGCCTTCATCGAAGCGGGAAAAGAGGCCGGCTTCGAAGTCACCGAGGACTATAACGGCTCGAAGCAGGAGGGCTTCGGGCTGATGGAGCAGACGACGTGGCAGGGCCGCCGCTGGTCGGCCGCTTCCGCCTATCTGAGGCCGGCCCTCAAACGTCCGAATGTCGAGCTCATCCGTTGCTTCGCCCGCAAGGTCGTGATCAAGAATGGCCGGGCGACGGGCGTGGAGATCGAGCGGGGCGGACGGATCGAGGTGGTGAAGGCCAACCGCGAAGTGATCGTCTCCGCCTCCTCGTTCAATTCGCCGAAGCTGCTGATGCTTTCCGGCATCGGACCGGCCGCGCACCTCAAGGAGATGGGAATTGACGTGAAGGTCGACCGACCCGGCGTCGGCCGGAACCTGCAGGACCACATGGAATTCTATTTTCAGCAGGTGAGCACGAAGCCGGTTTCACTCTATTCCTGGCTGCCATGGTTCTGGCAGGGTGTCGCCGGTGCGCAATGGCTCTTCTTCAAGAGAGGCCTCGGAATTTCCAACCAGTTCGAGTCCTGCGCCTTCCTGCGTTCGGCACCCGGCGTGAAGCAGCCGGACATCCAATACCACTTCCTGCCGGTGGCGATCAGCTATGACGGCAAGGCGGCGGCGAAGTCGCACGGCTTCCAGGTGCATGTCGGCTATAATCTGTCCAAGTCGCGCGGTGACGTCACCCTTCGCTCGTCCGATCCCAAGGCCGACCCGGTGATCCGCTTCAACTATATGAGCCATCCGGAGGACTGGGAGAAGTTCCGCCATTGCGTTCGGCTGACGCGCGAGATTTTCGGCCAGAAGGCTTTCGACCTCTATCGCGGCCCCGAAATCCAGCCCGGCGCAAAGGTGCAGACAGACGAGGAGATCGATGGGTTCCTGCGCGAGCATCTCGAAAGCGCCTATCATCCCTGCGGCACCTGCAAGATGGGGGCGAAGGACGATCCGATGGCCGTGGTCGACCCCGAAACCCGGGTTATCGGCGTCGACGGGCTTCGTGTCGCCGACTCCTCGATCTTCCCGCACATCACCTATGGCAACCTCAACGCCCCCTCGATCATGACCGGCGAGAAGGCCGCCGATCATATCCTCGGCAAGCAGCCGCTCGCCCGCTCGAACCAGGAGCCATGGATCAATCCGCGCTGGGCGGTGAGCGACAGGTAAGTTATTCCGAGAGGAAACCTATCCAGCGCCCGGCTAGGACCGCACCGGTCCAGACAGACATGGAAAGCAGCGCTGAAAGGCGGACCCTCGGGGAGAGCGGCCCGCCTTTGATTGCGTCGCGCCATTGCGGGGTCAGGTGCAATATGGCGGCGTTGAGTACGCCGAGCGCGAGCAGCGTCATCTTCGTCAGGAAGGCGGGGTTGCCGGCATACTCAACCGGGCGAACGCTGAAGAGACAGAAACCGGTGACGATGGCCAACGCGATGCCGATCGCAGCCGCGCGTGAAAGATAGGGGCCGACCACACCGATCGGCACGTCGCGGAAGAAGCCGAGCAGCCGCAGGTCGAGCGGCAGGATCGAACCGACGATTATCCCGATCGAGAGTATGTGGGCGGCGTTCACGAAGATGTAGAGCACCGCGGAGCGCCGTATCGCCAAAGCGAAGGGCAACGCCCCGATCCACGTCAGCGCCTCCTCCATCAATTCGTCCGTATGCGCTCCGGATAGATGTCGTAGACCTTGCCGGCGACGGTGATCCGGACGGCCTTCATCCTCTTCTCGTTCCGGTCGAGCGAGCGGTTGCCCAGCACCACGATCGGATCGCCGGCCTTGGCTACCCCTTCCACAAAGCCCGAACGCTGGGTGAGCCGCGGGTTGCCGAGTTCGACCCGCCAGGTGCCGTCATCCGTCGTCTCGACCTGAAGGGTCGGATGCGGCGGCGCCATGGAGATCTCGCGGATCGTCCCTGAAAGCTCGACCTGATCGGCCTCCGCCCAGGACCAGCCGTGATGCGCGTAGGCGCCCGTAACCAGAAGCAGGCTCAGCAAACCGGCCGCGGGGAGGCGTGACGACAAAGACGTAGCCATCGGCATTTCCTTCTCCTGCGTTGATGATGCCTGAACATGGAGCACGCATGGGGCAAGAACAGCGCGCTCACCGATTGTTGAACGGCAGGGTCTCACGGTCCTGCATGGGCAGACGCCCGTTTTGTGTTCGAAGGGCATACTCGCTAAGAGAACATGATGCCTTCGGCCTACACCAAATCGAAACTCCTCCGCCGGTCCAGAGTCCTTTGGGGATCCTACGGCGTCTGGCGGCCAAGACTGGTCTTCTGGGTCGGCGCAATTGCGATCGGCGTGATCAGCGTCGCCTTCGCCGAAGCCGCAGATTGGGCGCAACACGCCTTCCGCCGGCTGACGGATGCCGGGGAGTGGAGCTTTCTGCTTCCCCTGCTCCTCACACCTGTGGTTTTCGTCCTCTCTGCCTGGCTCGCCATACGCTTCTTCCCCAATGCGCAAGGCAGCGGCATCCCGCAGGCCATCGCTGCAAGGCATCTGCATGGCGAGGAAGAGCGCTCGCGCCTGCTGTCGTTGCGGCTTGCCTTCGGGAAGATCCTGCTTACGATCCTCGGGCTCTTCGGCGGGGCATCGATTGGTCGCGAAGGCCCTACCGTCCAGGTCGGCGCCTCGATCATGCTGCAGGCCGCCCGCTGGGGCGGAATGGCTCACGCGCGCGGGCTCATACTTGCCGGCTCCGCCGCGGGGATCGCGGCTGCATTCAACACACCGCTGGCGGGTATCGTCTTCGCGATCGAGGAAATGAGCCGGACCTACGAGTCTCGCGCAAACGGACTCGTTCTGACCGCAGTCATATTGTCCGGCCTCGCGGCCCTGAGCCTCTCCGGCAACTACACCTATTTCGGCACCAGTTCGACGACGGCGAGCGGCGCCAAAGATTTCCTGCTCATTCTCGCCTGCGGAATAGGCGGCGGGCTTCTTGGCGCCGCCTTTAGCGCGGCCAGCCTTCGGCTGACGCGGCGTATCCGCCGCTGGGCGCAGCCGGCTCCCGTGAAGCGCATGCTCATGCTGGCTGGCGGATGCGGCGTCGCCACCGGCATCGTCGGGGTCCTGTCGGGTGGTGCCACCTTCGGAACCGGCTACGAGCAGGCGCAAGCGGCGGTCGCAGGTGAGCCGCTTCCCTATTTCTTCTTCCTGGGCAAGCTGTTCGCGAGCTTCGCGGCGATGATCTCGGGTATCCCCGGCGGCATCTTCGCCCCCTCTCTTGCGATCGGCGCAGGACTCGGCAGCACAATGAGTTCACTTTTCGGAACCAGCATCGCCTTGGGAGCCGTGCTCGGCATGGCCGGCTATTTCGCCGGCATCGTCCAGGCACCGATGACCGCCTTCGTCATCATTATGGAGATGACCGGCAACCATCAGAGCGTGATCGCGCTGATGGCCGCATCGATGCTTGGCTATGTCACCGCCCGGCTCGTTTCGCCCGAGCCGCTCTATCACGGTCTTTCCAGAACATTCATCGCCCAGAGCATTCTCCTGCGCAGGAGCAGCGCGAAAAGCGAAGCCGCACCTCAGTGAGGCATCGGCCACGGGCGCCTTTTTCAAGGCCTCTGGGGATCAGAGAGATATTTGCTCCGTTCGCGCGGCATTAGAAACCGCTATTTCTGTCCATTGTCATGAACGGCTGCCATATTCCGTGCAAATTGCAACAGGATGCAGCCATGACGACGCAATCCCGCAAAGCAGAAGTGGCGGTCGACGCGGAAGAGTTTGCCCTCGAGGCAGAGGCCCAGGCCATCAACGACGAGCTCGAAGGGCTGGATCTTTCCGGCCGTCTGGCATTTATCGCCGGGCTGGAAGGCCGCGCGGTCTTTACCACTTCGCTCGGCATCGAGGACCAGGTCATTACCGCCGCGATCGGCAGCAACCATCTCGATATCGAAGTCGCGACGCTGAAGACCGGCCGTCTTTTCGACGAGACCGTCGCCCTGATCGACAAGACCGAGGAGACCTATGGCATCCTCATCAAGCGCTATTATCCCGAGAAAGCCGATATCGAAGCCTATGTGGCGCAATACGGCATGAACGGGTTCTACGAAAGCGTCGAAGCCCGGCATGCCTGTTGTGGCGTGCGCAAGCTGAAGCCGCTTGCGCGCGCACTCGACGGGGCAAGCTACTGGATTACGGGCCTGCGGCGCGGGCAGTCGGGCAACCGTGCCACGACCCCTTTCGCTGAAGCCGACGTAGATCGCGGGCTCATCAAGATCAATCCGCTCGCCGACTGGGACATTGAGACGATCCAGGCCCACGTCGCGGCAGAGGCCATCCCCGTCAACCCGCTGCACAGCCGCGGCTATCCGTCGATCGGTTGCGAGCCCTGCACCCGGGCGATCAAGCCCGGTGAGCCGGAGCGCGCCGGGCGCTGGTGGTGGGAGAACGATGAGAAGCGCGAATGCGGCCTGCATGTGTCGGAAGCGGCTTCCTCGATCATCCCCAACGCCAGCAACGCGGCCTGAGCGCCACGCGCGCACCCGAAGACCACGATCTTCCCCCGGAGTTAGCAATGCCCCACACTCTTCCGGAAACGGAACTGCATAATCCGCAGAGCACGAAACCGCCGCTCGATCCGCATCTGAAGGCGCTGGAGAACGAAGCGATACACATCTTCCGCGAGGTCGCGGCCGAATTCGAGCGCCCCGTAATGCTTTACTCGATCGGCAAGGATTCGTCGGTCCTGCTGCATCTTGCGCGCAAGGCCTTCTATCCCGGCCGCATCCCCTTCCCGCTCCTGCATATCGATACGGGCTGGAAGTTCCGCGAGATGATCGCATTCCGCGACGAGATGGCCGCGAAATACGATCTCGACCTCGTCGCCCACACCAATCCGCGCGGTGCAACCGAAAACGTCACGCCGTTCACGCACGGATCGGCGCTCTATACCGACATCATGAAGACCGAAGCGTTGCGCCAGGCGCTCGACGCGGGTCAGTACGACGCCGCATTCGGCGGCGCGCGCCGCGACGAGGAGGCAAGCCGTGCCAAGGAGCGCATCTACTCCTTCCGCACGCCCGATCATCGCTGGGATCCGCGCAATCAGCGCCCGGAACTCTGGAACGTCTATAACGGCATGATCCGCAAGGGCGAGAGCGTCCGTGCCTTCCCTCTGTCCAACTGGACCGAGGTCGACATCTGGCGCTACATCCAGGCGGAAGAGATCCCGATCGTTCCGCTCTATTTTGCCAAGAAGCGCCCCGTCGTAGAGCGCGACGGCATGCTGATCCTCGCCGAGGATCCTCGCCTCGAGCTGCTTCCCGGCGAGGTCAAGCGCGAGGAAGTCATCCGCTTCCGCACGCTCGGCTGCTTCCCGCTCACCGGCGCGATCCGCTCCGAAGCCGACACGCTCGACGACATCATTGCCGAACTTGAAACCGCGACCGTCTCCGAACGTCAGGGCCGCGCGATCGATCGCGATCAGGCCGGTTCGATGGAAAAGAAGAAACGCGAAGGATATTTCTGATGACCGCACCGGCAGCAGCGAACGCAGTCCTGGATCAAACCGTCGTATCCCTTCCGATGCAGGAGACTGCGCGGGTCGTGCGCGACACGCGCCCCCTTCGCCTCATCACCTGCGGCAGCGTCGACGACGGCAAATCGACGCTGATCGGCCGGCTGCTTTGGGACACCAAGGCGGTCAAGGAAGACCAGGCGGCAAGCCTTCAGCGCGATTCCGGCGGCAAGCAGAACGATCTCGGCCTTCCGGATTTCGCTCTCCTGCTCGACGGCCTTCAGGCCGAGCGTGAACAGGGCATCACCATCGACGTGGCCTATCGCTATTTCGCGACCGACAAGCGCTCCTTCATCGTCGCCGACACGCCCGGCCACGAGCAATATACCCGCAATATGGCGACCGGCGCTTCGACCGCCGACCTCGCCGTGCTGCTCGTGGACGCGCGCGTCGGCCTTCTGGAGCAGACCCGCCGCCACGCGACGATCGCGACGCTGATGGGCATCCGCCAGTTCGTGCTCGCCGTCAACAAGATCGACCTGACGAATTACGACCGCGCCCGCTTCGACCAGATCTCGCACGAGTTCCGGGAGCTGGCCCTTTCGCTCGGGGTGCGCCAGGTCACCGCAATCCCGGTCTCGGCGCTCAAGGGCGAGAACGTCGTCTATGACGGCCGCGCTTCCATGCCCTGGTATGACGGCCCGACGCTCATCGAAATTCTGGAGCTTGCCACGACCCGCTCCGCCCAGACCGTCGGCTTCCGCCTGCCGGTGCAGCGCGTATCGCGCCCGGGAGAGAGCTTCCGCGGCTATCAGGGCACGGTTGCCGGCGGCTCGGTGAAGCCGGGTGACTCCGTCGTCATCCTGCCGTCGGGCATGGTCGCCAATGTGAGCAAGATCGTCACCTTCGATCTCGTGCGCAATGCGGCGGTGGCCGGAGACGCGATCACGCTGGTGCTCGACCGCCAGGTGGACGTTTCCCGCGGCGACGTGATCGCCTCGATCGACAGCCAGCCGATGACCGGGCTCGCCTTCGATGCGCAACTCGTGGCGCTGCAGCCGGAAGGCATCCAGCCGGGCAAGCGCTACTGGCTGAAGTCCGGCAGCCGCCGCCAGCGCGTGCAGGTGCAGCCGGTCAGCCAGCTCGAACTCAAGAGCGGCAAGTGGAACCACGCAGACGAACTGCCGATGAACGCGATCGGCAAGGTGCACCTCGCCTTCGACGAACAGGCGATCTTCGACACCTATGAGCAGAACCGCACGACCGGCGCCTTCATCCTGATCGACCCCGACACCAACAACACGGTCGCGGGCGGCATGATCACTGCCAAGCGCGCCGCGCTCGGGGGCATCCATGCCGAGGAAAGCCGGGTAATCCTGTCGCTGCCGGCAGATCTTGCCGATCAGCTCATGGCGACGGAGCTCTTCGCCGCCCGCCGCGAAGACGTTGAGGTGCGCCGGATAACCGCCGCGAAGGCGGTGGGTATCATCGACTCGATCGACGGCTGATGCTCTTACCGTTTGCCTGTCAGCGAAGGGGCCGCATGGCCCCTTTTTGCTGCTCTGATCGGGAGACGGTCTGAGTGCAGGCACGCGCTTCTAAGGTGGAGGCCGTCAATACGGTCAGGCCCGCCGCTCGACCGTTGCGAGGTCGATCGTCAGCGGCTGTGGATCGGCATGATTCCAAAGCTGGTAGCCGACTACACTGCCCAGAATGGCGGCCCAGACGAGAATTTCGCGCAGAGTGAAGATGGGTTCCTTCGACATCGCTGCCTCACGGGTTTGCGTTTGAAGGATATTCGCTCCGATTGTTCACTCCGATAAGACGGATTTTCAGGAACAACCCGTTTCTCTGTGAACAATAAAGGTGCGGCAAAGGCACCGGCCGCCGCAATGTGAGAGCGACCAGGCAAACCGGCAGAAAGCCGGAAAAAAAGATACGGTTGGGGGAGATTTACAGCTGGTCGGAGTGGAGTGATTCGAACACTCGACCCCCACGTCCCGAACGTGGTGCGCTACCAGACTGCGCTACACTCCGTGACCAGCGGCGCCTCTATAGAACAGCATTTTTGATTTCACAAGCGCCTATCGCAAAAAAGACCGCGCTGAAGGTGAAAATGTTCCGGCCGCCGGCACGTCCCATCTCATAAGCGATAGGGCGTTTCTGCAACGCTCTCCAATTTCCTCTGCGGCAATGCTCCGAGCCGATTTTCTTTCATAGCTTTTAGCGCTAGAGCCTCGGCGGACTGCAAGGAAAACCGGGGATTCCGGCCCTTCCGCGCCGCAGGTTTCAGGACATATCTAAGGGACAGACACATGAATTTCCGCATGATGACGGCGGGCGCCCTCGGGCTGCTTCTTGCCGGCTGCACGACAACGACCGGGATCACGAGAAATGCGGTCGAGGCACGCTGGCTCGGCCAGCCGGCAGGGCCCTTCTTCGCTCAGTTCGGCCCACCCATTTCCGACGTCGAAGCGGGCGGCGACACCGTTTATAGCTGGAAGGGCGGTTACAAGACGCGCAGGATCCCGGCGGAATACGAAAAGACCGCCGACGGCAAACGCGGCAAGCGCATCTCTGCCGCGCGCACGGAATATCTGAGCTGCTCCGTTCAGCTGACCGTCTCCTCCGACTACGTCATCCGCGCGATCCGGATCGCCGGCGACCGCAAGCGTCCGAACGGGCCGAGCTGGTGCGAGGAGTTTTTGGGCGGCGCAAAGGCGGAGTAGTCAGCTCGAACCGTCTCGGCTACCTCGGCTACCCCCGGGCCCGCTGCCGAAAGCCAGCGGGCCTGCTTCGTCATCCGGGACTGCCTTTCATACTCATTCGCTGGCGGCCTCGGCCGCACTCTTCCGACGTTTCGCGCGCGTTTGCCCCGGCCGAGACGCCGCGGCCGGCGCGGCGGTGCGGCCATCAAACAGCTCGCGGACCAGCCCCTCGATGCTGGCGAGATCGCGAAGATGGATGTCGCGCTGGCCGAAGGGCATTTCGATCTTTTCCTCGCGGAAGCGTTTGGCGATTTCGAAACGCATATCGCTCGCCGCCCCCGCATCGGCGTTGATGTTGCCGACGTGGCAGAACAAGGTGAACTGCAGGGCATCGGCCCCGAAATCGGTGAAGGAAACGAAAGGCTCCGGAATTCTCAAGACGCGCGGATTGTCCATGGCGATTTCCAGCAGAACCCGCCGCACCTGCTCCGGGTCCGATTCATAGGAGACCCCCACCGGAATCTTCAGGCGCGCCGAGAAGTCGCCATGCATCCAGTTGACCACCTGGCCGCTGATCAGATCGGCATTGGGTACGATCACGGTCACATTGTCGAAGGTCTGGATCTGGGTAGCCCTGACGCTGACGCGCTGGACGATCCCCGTATTCGGGCCGACCTCGATGCGGTCCCCGACCTTGAAGGGCCGTTCAGCAAGCAGGATGATCCCGCTGACGAAGTTGTTGACGATGGACTGCAGGCCGAAACCGATGCCGACGGACAGGGCGCTGGCGACGATTGCGACGTTCTGGAGGTTGAGACCCGCATAGGAAAAGGCCACGAGACCCGCGATTGCAGCGCCGACATAGCCCACCCCCGTATGGATCGACGTCCTGAGGCCGGTGTCGAGGCTGGTTTGCGGCAAAAGGCGGCCGTCGAGCCACCTCTGGAAACCGCGTGTTGCGACGATCACGACGACGAAAACGACGATCGCGCCGAGAATCGCAGAAGGCGAGAACGAAAATCCGGCGATCTCGAATCCGAAGAAGGCGGAGGTGAAGGTGCCGACCACATCCTCCGACTGGATGCCCCAGGGCGCGAGAAGGGCCATAACGGCTACCATGATCACGATCAGGCGCGCGAACCCGGCAAGGATCACACCGATCTGGCTGATCGTGTTGGGCTTCAGGCCGATCGCCTGCCGCATGAAGCCGCCGATCCGTGTCTGTACCGAAAAGCCGTAGGAAATCGCCTCGTCCGCAAGACGCAGCAACAGCACGAGGCTCATCAGCACCGCCGTCGTGAAGACGATCTGCAGCGCGGCGAAGCGCCCGAAAGCCACGAAGCCGGCGAGCGGCGCAATAACGGTGAGCGCGGCGACCGCCCAGGTAACCGGAATGAGCAGGCGCCAGGCCGAGCTCGTTCCCTGCGGATTCTCGTCATCGTCTTCGCGCGCGACAAATCTGAGCGCGACCATGGCGAGAATGCCGAGCGCGATGGCACCGAGGCCTTGGGCCGCGACGGCAAAGGAGAGGGGCGCATGGGTCGCCTTCAGGAACGCGTCGAGGGCAAGGCCGCCGACATTCACCACAGCCATGGTCACTATTATCGGAATCAGCCGCTCGGCCGCCGTGTCCGTAACCTCGACGAGCCGCCAGCTCGGCCGTTCCGGTGCGAGAACGGCGATCGAGAGTCCGTAAAAGAAGGATGCGAAGGTCAGCCCGAAAAGGACCGGCCGCAGGACCGTCGCCAGATCCGCCGGGAGAACCTTCAGAATGGACATGGCTTGGTAGAGCACGAAGAAGGCGACAGCCGGGATCAGCAAGTTCGCAAGCGTGATGGCCGCCGCTGCGGTCGCCTTGGCGAGCCCCGACGGGTGGAGAACCGAAGGGTCGCGGCTCGTGCGCCGAGTAAGCCAGCGCCGGCCCGGCGACAGGAGAAAGGCGGCGAAGCCGATCACGACCACGAGAATGCCCGCGGCCGAACGGCCCGTGCGTTCGACCAGGGCGCCGAACCAGTACCCGACGACGCGGGACTGGTCTGCCAGCGTCTCCGGTGTCGCGGCGGCCAGATCGAACCAGAAGGAAGGATCGGCAAGGCTCTGCGAGCGCTGCAGAATGGAGCTCGTAAAGAGGGCCCGCCGCCGCTCTCCGATCGTGTCTATATCCTGCTGGCCGCGAAGCGCGATGAGATCGGCCTGCTGGACGACGCCCTGCAGGCCGGCCGCCTCCGACTGTAGTTGCGCCTGTTCGGATTTGATCGCTTCGGTCTGGTTGCGGGCGGCCTGCTCGTCGGCCGGCTTCAACTGCTCGATGCGCTGATTGACGAGCTGCAATCGCGGCTGCAGGGCTGCCTTGAGCCCGGCGGCTTGCATGGGAATCTTGGCGATCTGGCTGCGCAGCTGTGAAAGAGTGACGTCGTCTATGCGTTCGGCCTGGAGCGCGGACTCCACACGCTCCAGCGTCGCTTGCCAGGCATCGATGCGTGCCTGCTCCTCCGGAAAGGCTTTCGGCGGCACCTCCGGTAAGGCACTACTCTGGCCCTGCACATCGGCTGCTGCGCCGGCTTCCGGCTGTCCGCCGCCGTCCTGGGCAAGGGCAGCCGGTGCAAATGTCAGCAGGAATGCGACGAGAAGCAATCGAAGCAATGTGCTGACCGAACGGGCCTGATCCAAAGCTCTTTCGAAGGTTGGGCCCGTCGCGGATGTGCGACGAAGAAGGAACCGCATGCTCGTCATTATCAGTCCTATTCCGGTGTTCTGCATCGTGCCTCTGCCGAGCGCGGTGAAGCCGAGCCCGGGGTTTGCAAAGGCGCACCATAAGGTTGCCGACCGGATTATCCAACCTCACCCCGCCGATTTGCGCCGGCTATCCGGCCGGAAGCGCCTCGCAGACGCCGGCACGACGGCCGCATTCCGAACGGAGACACCGCTCGGAGATTCGACGCGTCGGCTTTCGCCGGCAGCCATTATCGGCATATTGCAGGAGGTTGTTGCCCACCTCGATCCGTCCGCGTCCGAGGCAGCCCTTACGAAATTTCCGCCGCGCAAATCTCGGCCGTCAGGAGGCGAGGCGTTGCGCTATCACAGGGTGCTTGCGAGATTCTGTGCTTTCTCTGCGAGGCACTTGTCACGGTTCTCGAAGTCGTATTCCAGGGCGATGAACGATACGTCCTCGCCGATGCCCTGGACTCTCAGCTTTATATATTTGATCCCGTCCTTGAGTTTCGAACCATGCGCGACGGACCATTCGTAACTGTGCATCCGCTCGTTCTGCGTTATGGACATCACCCAGTCACGCCTTTCATGCCAGCGTGGACCTGCCTTCAAGTGCTCGAAGCGCTTTCCCCTGCCGTAAATATCTTCGAGTTCCTGTACAATCTCTTCGAACTTCGATCGAACGTCCGTTCCGAACCGATCCTTCCTGAACATCATCGATCCCGCACTGACACGGCAAACACCAAATCTTTCGCTGATTTCTGCTGCGTATACTTCGAAATCGGGGTGACGCCTCGGGACGGAACGAAGATTATATATACCGCCGTGTGGCGCTACGTTTCTTAGTTCAAGAGCATTTTTACTCTGCCCCTGCTCTATGCCGAATGGACCTGCGCACGCGTCATATACGATAATCAACGATGCAAGGCAGTGTGCGACATTGACAAGAATAATCGCTTCCATCTTCGCTATCCCCAGCGCGAATACACCTACAGGAAATAGGCGAATACGTTTCTTGTCAATCATAAATACTAAAATGCATTTCAGTCCTCGATGAGACCGCCAAAAATATGCATTATTTTATATAACTTATAAGGGTATAAGATTTCTGCCGAACCCGCATTTTCTCTGGGACCTATTCCCCCAGGGGCGCCAAATACGTCTGAATAGGACTGCCGCAGAAGAACGGTGCTTTTCGGTTTTCATGCCGGTAAACCGAATTACCGTCGGCAGCTCTGTCGTCGAGCGCGTCGACCACGCCGTCATCTTCGGCAAGGTATAGGTTCGGTGGTGTGAAGTGTGGCTGGGGCGCCTGGATTCGAACCAGGGAATGGCGGTACCAAAAACCGCTGCCTTACCGCTTGGCTACGCCCCAACTAAACTGGCAGGTAATCTCCTCGCCAAATCGAGCGCCTGATTAGCAAAGCTCGTGCGCGCTCACAATGCTTAACTTCGTTTGGCGCGCAGATTTATCGCTCGCGGTCCGGCAGCAATCTCAGGCCCGAACCGATGTTTCCTCCGCCCGGCCTTTGGCCTATGGTCGCGCCGACCCCTAAAACTCCCGAGGGTGACGTGCAAGCGGGAGGCCGAGTGGATGACAGGCCAGGACATGCAAGCTCCGGAATTCGACCTCGATTTCAAGCCCGCCTATGGCGAACCGGTGAGCGTAGCCGAGAACGTACAGCGCATCACGGTCAACAATCCCAGTCCGTTTACCTTCCACGGCACGAACACCTATATTGTCGGCCGAAGTTCGGTCGCGATAATCGACCCTGGCCCCGAGGACGAGGCACATTTCCATGCGCTGATGGCCGCACTCAGAGGGCGCGAGGTGACGCATATCGCCGTCAGCCATACCCATCGCGACCACTCTCCGCTCGTCGGCAGGCTCGCCCGGGCAACCGGCGCGATGGTCGTGGGCGAAGGACCGCACCGGGCAGCCAGGCCGCTGCATGCCGGCGAGGTCAATCCCTTCGCCGAAAGTTCGGACATGGACTTCGTGCCCGATGTCGCGCTTTGCGACGGGGCACACGTCGAAGGCGACGGCTGGAGCCTGACGGCGGTAGCGACGCCGGGGCACACGGCCAACCACATGGCATTTGCGCTCGATGGAACCGGAATCCTCTTTTCCGCCGATCATGTGATGGCCTGGGCGACGAGCATCGTCGCGCCGCCGGACGGAGCCATGGCCGATTACATGGCCTCGCTCGACAAGCTGCTCCAGCGCGACGATCGGATCTACCTGCCAGGCCATGGCGGTGCGGTCAACGAGCCTGCCTCCTTCGTGCGGGCGTTGAAGGCGCATCGCAGGATGCGCGAGCGCGCGGTGCTCGAACGCCTGCGTGCGGGCGACCGGCAGATCGCCGACATGGTCAAGGTGATCTATGCCTCGACCGACCCACGGCTGCACGGCGCTGCGGCACTCTCGCTGCTGGCGCATATCGAAGACCTCATCGAACAGGGGCGCGTCGAAACAGAGGGGCCGCCGTCGCTCGCCAGCGCATACCGGCTGGCGTGACGCGGTTGGATCGCTGAAAGGCGCAATCCGCGGCAGAAAACCGCGCGCACTCTCTAATCGCCCGCGATCCCCAGGAGCTCGGCGTCGAGGTCGCGCAGGAACTCCTCGGCGAACATGGCTCCCATGCCGAGGTCATGGCGGCCGTAGCGCGAAGCCACGCGCAGATCGACGAAGGTCGTTTCCGCCTCTTCGCGCAATCTGATCAGCACGTCGAATCGGAAGCCGACGACAAGGCTCCGCCACTCGCCTTGCAGGACGACGTCGCTGGATCGCCGTCCCGGTATGCCGTCGTCGACCAGTTGCGTGGGTCGAGCGGTTGGAACGGGGATGACGTTCGGTCCGGCATTCGCATCCCCGCCTGCCTCGGGTCGTACGGCGAGGTCTTCGAGGTCCGCCCGCGCGTTGTCGGCGCCGAACTCAGCAGTGATGGTGATCCGCGTCTGCTCGACGACCTTGCGCACGCCCTGGAATACACGGTCCAGCGCCCCTTCGTAGCGCCGGCCCGTAAGCCCCGGATAGGCTTCAACCTGCGCCTCGCGGTCTTCCCGCGTCACCGGACGCTTGCGCCCGAGCCAGCTTTCCCCTGATGCCGGCGTCCTGATCCAGGGCGGGGGCGTCGAGGTATCGGTACTGACCTCGTAGAGCGCCGGTCGCGTCAGGTATTGCACGGCCCCATAACCGAGGAATCCGAGCGGAACCGCCGCGTAGAAGAGCGCCGAAACGGAAGCGGCCCCGCCGATCGCTGCCACCTGCCAAAGACGCGTGAGCCCGACCGTTGCCAGCACGACGCTAAGGAGAGCCAAGCCCCCGGCGATCAACGCCAGCGTCAGAAAGTGCGGCGTCGTCAGAGGACCGAAACGATGCGACAGCAGCGACAGCAGAAAAACGATGAAGGCGATGCGGGCGATGCGGCGCGCCCAATGTGCCGCGTAGGAATAGGGACGCTCGTACCGGACAATCATCTAACGGAATCAATCCCCGAGGCGGAAAAGGACCTCGCCTTTCTTAGACCATGGCTCGGGTAGTGCAAACCCCGTATCTTTCCCCCATCGGCGATGTAGATCACCCCATGGAGGCCAAAGAGAGAATGCGGGCGGCGAATATGGCGGCGCCACTCACACGGGTGCCGCAAATTTGCCATTCTCGTTAACCACCTATTCAGGTTTACTATTTGGCCGGACACACGGCGCTGTAGCATTTGGAGGCATCGGCCGTCGTCGCCGGCAAGAGGCGCGGCAAATCAACGGAGAGACATCATGGCCGCACAGCAATCTACCATGGAGATCGCCATCCCCGCCCCTCCGCCCCCGGTCGGCGAAGCCGCGATGCCCATGGCACTTCTCGAGTTGGAGCTTTCGCTCGATCGCTTTTCCGGCGACAAGGACGATTTCGTCGGCTTCACACATAAGGTGGCTCACGACATCGGCGCCGAGCTGCTCTTCGTTCTGCCGGCTTCCGGTCTCGTCGACGATTGCGTGACGATCGCCGCGATACGCCACGGCCAGGCGGAGGATAAGACACCGATCATCCTGTTCATCTGTCTCGCTCAGGACGGCACCACCATCCGCGTCGAGCAGCCGAGCGAGCACACCGCCGGTCTCAAGAGCTTCGCCAACTCCTTCGTCGGCGTCCTCGAGCGGATCTGAACCGCACTCCGTGGGGCGATTGACCAGCTATGCGCAACGGGCGCATGATGTCGACGAGTTGAATCGCGCCCACGGATTTCGTCTTATGCGTTGCATTATCATGCCTGTCGTCCAGCGGAATGCCATCGGACTCTGTCCCCGCGAATGGGTGCCGGTCAGGAGGCAAGGATGACGACGATGACCATGAGACTGCTTGGCCTTGCGGCCGTGGGGCTGGTGCTTGCCGCGTGCCAGTCGATGTCGCCGCAGGAACGTCGAGCGAGAGACGAAAATACATGCGCCTCCTACGGCTTCAGAAGGGGCACGGATGCGTTCGCAAACTGCCTGCAGCGCATAGATCTCGATCGTCGGGCGGAAGCGCGCGCTTTCCGGTACGACAACGACGTCTTCCTGCGCGGCCCCTATTACTGGCACTGACCGGCGAGACGGCCCGCAACTCCGGACGAAGATCGACGACCGTCAGCTCGCCGCCAGAGCTTGAACCTCGGCGACCTCGCGGCCGTTGATCGTCGCCTGAGCGGCCGCAAGTCTCGCGATCGGCACTCGGAACGGCGAGCAGGAGACGTAATCGAGACCCGCTTCCTCGCAGAAGCGAATCGAGACGGGATCGCCGCCATGCTCGCCGCAGATCCCGAGCTTCAAACCGTTCTTGGTCCGCCGGCCCCGCTCCGCCGCGATCTGGATCAGTTCGCCCACGCCCTCGAAATCGAGCGAGACGAAGGGATCCTGCTCGATAATGCCCTTCTGCTGATAGTTGGCCAGGAACAGGGCTGCGTCATCGCGCGAAATGCCGAAGGTGGTCTGCGTCAGGTCGTTGGTGCCGAAAGAGAAGAAATCCGCCGATTCGGCGATCGTGTCCGCCCTGAGGGCCGCCCGCGGCAACTCGATCATCGTGCCGATCAGATAATCGATGTTCACGCCAGCCTCGCCGACGACCTCCTTGGCGACCGCCTCGATCCGCGCCTTGACGTAATCGAGCTCGGCGCGCAGGCCGACGAGCGGCACCATGATCTCGGGAACGACGGCAGCGCCGGTATCGTGGGCAGCCTGCACCGCCGCCTCGAAAATCGCGCGCGCCTGCATCTCGGCGATCTCCGGATAGGAGATCGCCAGTCGGCAACCGCGATGCCCGAGCATCGGATTGAACTCGTGAAGTGCATCGACCCGCTGACGAAGTTCCGCGGGATCGATCGTCAGCACGCGCGCAACCTCTGCGATTTCCTCGTCGGTTTTCGGCAGGAACTCGTGCAGCGGCGGATCGAGAAGACGGATGGTGACCGGCAGGCCGTGCATGATCGAAAAGAGCTCGACGAAATCGGAGCGCTGCATGGGCAGAAGCTTGGAAAGTGCTGCCCGCCGCCCTGCTTCGTCTTCGGCCAGGATCATCTCGCGCATCACATTGATGCGGTCGTCCTCGAAGAACATGTGCTCCGTACGGCAGAGTCCAATGCCTTCGGCGCCGAAGGAGCGGGCGGCGCGCGCATCCGCCGGCGTCTCGGCATTGGTGCGCACGGTCATGCGGCGGCTTGCGTCGGCCCATTGCATGATCTTGCCGAAGTCGCCCGAAAGTTCCGGCTGCAGCATGGGGATCTCGCCCTTCAGCACCTGACCGGAAGAGCCGTCGATGGTGATCACGTCGCCCTTCCGGAGCGTGACGCTCGCGGCGATCAGGAGCTCGTTTCGCTGATCGACGCGGATGCTGCCGGCGCCCGATACGCAAGGCGTACCCATACCGCGCGCGACGACCGCCGCGTGGCTGGTCATGCCGCCGCGGGTCGTCAGTATGCCTTCAGCCGCATGCATGCCGTGAATGTCTTCAGGACTCGTCTCGACGCGAACGAGAATGACCTTGCGGCCTTCCTTGACCGCCTGCACCGCCTCGTCGGAGCTGAAGACGATCTCGCCCGTGGCGGCACCCGGCGAGGCCGGAAGGCCGGAACCGATAATGTCGCGGCGGGCATGAGGGTCGATCGTCGGATGCAGAAGCTGGTCGAGCGAAGCCGGATCGATGCGCGCCACCGCCTCCTCCTTCGAGATCAGCCCTTCCTCGGCCATGTCGACGGCGATCTTCAGCGCCGACTTGGCCGTTCGCTTGCCGGAACGCGTCTGCAGCATCCAAAGCTTGCCGCGTTCGATCGTGAACTCGATGTCCTGCATGTCGCGGTAGTGGCGCTCGAGCGCGTTACATATCTTTTCGAACTCGGAAAAAGCCTCCGGCATCAGCTTTTCCAGTGACGGCTTGTCCGAACCGGACGCGATGCGGGCCGCTTCGGTGATGTTCTGCGGCGTGCGGATGCCGGCGACCACGTCCTCGCCCTGAGCATTGACGAGAAACTCGCCATAGAGCTCTTTCTCGCCCGTCGACGGGTTGCGCGTGAAGGCGACGCCCGTCGCCGACGAATTGCCGAGATTGCCGAAGACCATGGCCTGGACGTTGACGGCCGTGCCCCAGCCGGCCGGTATGCCGTGAAGGTGTCGGTAGGTGATGGCCCGCGGGTTCATCCAGCTCGAAAAGACGGCACCGATCGCGCCCCAGAGCTGGATTTCCGGGTCCTGCGGGAAAGGCACGCCGAGCATCTCCTCGATCGCCTCCTTGTAGCGCGAGATCACGTGCTGCCATTCGACGGCGGAAAGCTCCGTGTCCTGCTCGTGACCGAGGCGCGCCTTCTCGTCCTCCAGAACTTCCTCGAAAACCTCGTGGTCCACCCCCATCACCACATCGCCATACATCTGGATGAAGCGGCGGTAACTGTCCCAGGCAAAGCGCGCATCGCCGGCGTCGTGACCGAGCGCATGCACGGATTGATCGTTGAGGCCGAGGTTCAGGACCGTGTCCATCATTCCCGGCATGGAGGCGCGCGCGCCGGAACGGACCGACAGAAGCAGCGGGCGGTTCGTATCGCCGAAGACGCGCCCGGTGATTTTCTCCATCCGCGCGATGCCCTCGCGGACCTGCTCGCGCAGACCCTCGGGCATGCAGCGGCCCTTCTCGAGATAGCTGTTGCAGGCAGCGGTGACGATTGTGAGTCCCGGCGGCACCGGCAGGCCGAGATTGCACATCTCCGCGAGGTTAGCCCCCTTGCCGCCCAGCCGGTCGCGGTCTTCCGCGCCCCCTTCGGCCTCTCCCGCACCGAAGGTATATACCCATTTCGCCATGCCTGTTCTCCACCCGAAACAGTCGCCGACCTAAAATCATGAACGTGATCGAATCTAAGAAGTCAGAGCGGGATGCGGGCGGAAAAGCGCACGCACTCTTCCTCACCCCGCTCCAGACCATCTACAGTATATGCTCCGGCCTGAAAATGCACTCGGCGAAGATTTTGTTGCAGTGCACCAAATTGGAGGTCGCCATCAGACGGCTTCGCGCAGCCGCTCTGCCGTCTGCAGGTCGACCGAGACGAGCTGCGAGACCCCCTGCTCCGCCATCGTGACCCCGAACAGGCGGTTCATCCGGGCCATGGTGATCGGATTGTGGGTGATGATGACGAAGCGGGTCTCGGTGGAGGCCGCCATTTCGTCCATCAGGTTGCAGTAGCGCTCGACATTGTGGTCGTCGAGCGGCGCATCCACCTCATCGAGAACGCAGATCGGGGCCGGATTGGTGAGGAAGACCGCAAAGATCAGCGCCATGGCAGTCAGCGCCTGCTCGCCGCCGGAAAGCAGCGTCATCGTCTGCGGCTTTTTGCCGGGCGGCCGGGCAAGGATTTCGAGCCCCGCTTCCAGCGGGTCGTCGCTTTCGATGAGCTGCAGTTCCGCCGTGCCGCCCCCGAAGAGATGGGTGAAAAGCCGCTGGAACTGCACATTGACCACGTCGAACGCGGCAATCAGCCGCTCTCGGCCCTCGCGGTTGAGGTTCTGGATGGCACTCCTCAACCTGCGGATCGCCTCGATGACGTCGTCACGTTCCTTGAGCAGCGCCGCGAGCCGCTCCGAAAGCTCCTTCTGCTCCTCGTCGGCGCGCAGGTTGACGGCGCCGAGCCTTTCCCGCTCGATCTTCAGCCGCTCGAGTTCCCGTTCCACGCTGCGCATATCCGGCAGTCCTTCGTCGGGGCCGAGGCCGGTAAGGCGCATCACTTCATGGGGGGCGCAGGACAATGCTTCGAGGATGCGCGCCTCTATCTCGACACGCCGCTCCCGCGCAGAAACGAGCCGCTCTTCGGCGCGGCCGCGCTTTTCGCGTACCTCTGCCAGCTCCGAGAGCGCGGTGGCGGCCTGGCGATCCGCTTCGCGCTGGTGGTTTTCCGCCTCGGCGAGTCTGTCGGCCGCCTCTCGGCGCGACGCCTCCGCCTTTTGCAGCTCGTTCATCAGCGCGCGGCGCTTGTCGTCGAACTCGTCAGGCGCATCGAGCAGTTCCTCGACCTCCTCGCGCGCCTCCGCCTCGCGCTCGCGAAGCGTCGCAATGTGATCTTCGGCGCTCGCCGCCCTCGCTGCCCAGGTCTCTCGCTCCCCGGCGATGGCCGCAAGCCGCCTGAGGCGCCCATCGTTTTCGCGTGCGAGACCGTCATGTGCGGCGCGAGCTTCGGCCGCCGCCGCACGGTCGGTCGCGACTTCGGCCGTCCGATTGCTCAGCCGCAGGTCGAGCTCTGCAAGGTCCGGCTGACCGGCAGAGGCCTCCCTGGCCGCCTCGATCGCTTCGGCGATCTCCTCGGCCTGCCCCTCGATCTGGAGCTTCGTCTCGGCAAGCACCGCGCGGCGCCGGGCAAGATCGCCGGAGGCCCGCTCGGCGGCTGCCAAGGCATCGCGCGCCTCGGAGAGCTGCCGTGCAAGCATGCGTTGCGCCTCGCGCGAAAGCCTCAGCCGCTCATCCTCGGCGCGGATGTGCGCTCCGGCAGCGGCAAGATGCGCCTCCGCCGTCAGCAATGCCTCGCTCGCCTCCTCGGCTGCACCTTCCAGTTCGGAAAGGCGGTTCTTCTGGGCGAGCCTCAGGGCCGCAGCACTCGGCGCTTCCGAGCCGGTAACGTGGCCGTCCCACCGCCAGACGGCGCCTTGCCTCGTCACCAGCCGCTGGCCGGTGCTAAGGAGCGGCAGCAGTCGCTCCGCCTCCTCGTCGCTCTCGATGATCCCGATCTGCCGGAGCGCTCGTCTCAGCGCCTCCGGTGCCTGGACGAAATCGATCAAAGGGAGGGCGCCAGCCGGCAATGCGGGATCGTTCGCATCGTCGCCGGGCATGCGCCAGTGCGCCGGCGCCGCCTGTTCCAGGGGCGAATCGAGGTCGTCGCCAAGAGCCGCGCCGAGCGCCGTTTCGAAGCCGCGCTCGACTTTCATCTCCTCGACGACGGCCGGATAGGTGCTGCCGCCGGCCGCCTCCAGCATGCGCCGGATCGTTCGCGCTTCCGTCTCGATGCCGTTCAGCCGCGCCCGGGCCTCGTCGACGGGCGGGCGCGCGGCGGCTTCGTCGGCGCGCGCCTCGGCGAGTCTCTCTTCGACGGCGGCGACGGCGGCCTCGGCCTCCTCCAGCGCCGCCTCCGCAAGCTCCACCTGCCCCCTCTTTTCGTCCGGGTCGGGGAGTCGCGCCATCTGACCGTCAAGCTCGTCGACTTCGCGCCCCTGATCCGCAAGCTGGCGTGCAAGGCGCGCCTGCCGCTCGGAGAGATCGCGCAGCGCTCTCTCGATCTGGTTGCGCGCGGCTTGCGCCTCGGCGCGCTCGGCCGTAATGCGGGCGAGACCGGCTTCGCTCGCCGCTAGCTTTTCATTGGCCTCGTCGAGCCTTTCACGCGCCTGAGCGCCGCGATCATCCGCCTCGGCCAACGCGTCTCGCAGATCTTCCTCCTCCTGATCAAGGCGGGCGAGAATGCCGGCATTGTCGGCGACCAGCCGCTCTTCGCGGGCAATGTCCTCCGCAAGTTGCGCCAGTCGCCGCTGCAATTCCTCACGGCGGCGCAGGATGCGGCCGGCATCCTCCTCGAGCTGCGCGCGAGCGATCTGCAGGCGCTGCAGCCCGGCAGCGAACTTCGCCTCGCTTTCACGCAGTTCCGGCAGCTTGAGGCTCGCGATCGCCTGAGCCTTGGCGGCTTCCATCTGCGCCTGCGCCTTCTCGGCGACGAGCGCAGTGATCTGGTTCAGCTGGCTGGTCGCCTCGGCCTCCGCTTCCTTGGCCTGCACCCAGCGGGTATGGAACAGGATCGCCTCGTGCCGGCGGATTTCCGCCGACAGCATCTTGAACCGGTTGGCCTGGCGCGCCTGGCGCTTGAGGCTCTCGATCTGGCTTTCGAGCTGCGAGGTGACGTCGTCGAGGCGCTCCAGATTGGTTTCGGCCGCCTTCAGCCTGAGTTCCGCCTCATGCCGGCGCGAATGGAGACCGGAAATGCCGGCCGCCTCCTCGAGCAGTTGCCGGCGCGCCTGCGGCTTGGCGGCGATCAGCTCGCCGATGCGGCCCTGGCCCACCATCGAGGGCGAGCGCGCACCGGTGGACGCATCGGCAAACAGCAACTGCACGTCCTTGGCGCGCGCCTCCTTGCCATTGATGCGGTAGACCGAGCCCTGCTCGCGCTCGATACGGCGCGTCACCTGTATCTCGTCGCTGTCGTTGAAGGCTGCGGGCGCGGTGCGGTCGCTATTGTCCAGGTAAAGGCCGACTTCGGCCGTGTTGCGCGCCGGGCGGTTGCCGGATCCGGAAAAGATCACGTCGTCCATGCCGGAGGCACGCATGTTCTTGTAGGAGTTCTCGCCCATCACCCAGCGGAGCGCCTCGACGAGGTTGGACTTGCCGCAGCCGTTCGGTCCGACGACCCCGGTCAGGCCGCGCTCGATGACGAATTCCGTCGGTTCGACAAAGGACTTGAAGCCGAGCAGGCGCAGCCGGGTGAATTTCATGACGGACACGCTGGGGTGGATGGCGGCGCATACCCCCCTCTGCCCTGCCGGGCATCTCCCCCACCAGGGGCGAGATTGGCATGTGGCAATGTCTCCTTCAACCGCTGGTCTCGTATGCGGGGCTTTGCTCCTTGCCGATCTCCCCCCTTGTGGGGGAGATGCCCGGCAGGGCAGAGGGGGGTGAGCCACGACCGCCTCACTCGAACGCCCCCTTCCCGATCACACGGACAATATGCTCGCAGACATTGTCGATGTCGCGCAGCACGTCATCGTTCCAGAAACGCAAAATCGTCCAGCCATCCGCCTCAAGACGCCGAGTACGCTGCCGGTCGTAGTCAGCACTTTGAGGTCTCGCATGCTGCGAACCATCGACCTCGACGATCAATCGATGCGCGGCACAGGCGAAATCCACGATGTAACCGGCGATCGGAACTTGCCGGCGAAAACCAAGCCCCATCAGCCGATGCGCACGCAGTTCATTCCAGAGCTTGGCTTCCGCCTCCGTCATGGCATTGCGCATGCGGCGGGCGTTGCCGCGAACTTGCGGCGATATGTCAGCGTGAGGCATGGCGAAGCCCCACCGACCGGAGACAAAAAACGGGCGCACGGCTGCCGCCGTCGCCCGTCGGAATTGAAAGCGAAGGATCAGAGCTTGCTGTCGATGAGGGCCGACATAACGTCAACCGACATGTCCCCCGAATAGTGCTCACCGTTGACGAAGAAGGTCGGCGTCGACTTGACCCCGAATTCCTTGGCGCCCCTCTGCATGACTGCATTCACATCATCCAGAAGTTTCTGGTTCGTCAAGCAGGCCTCGAAGCTCTCCTGTGTAAAACCGGCGAGTTTCGACAATTGCAGGAGTGCATCGCGGCCGTTCTGCGCAGCCGCCCACTGCTCCTGTTGCTTGAACAGCATGGAAACCATCGGGAAATACTGCCCCTCCGGCGCACAGCGCGCCAGCATGAAGGCGGCTGCCGCGCGCGGATCGAAGGGGAATTCGCGGACGATGAAGCGTACCTTGCCGCTGTCGATATACTTCGCCTTGATCGCGTCGAATGTTTCGTTGTGGAAATTGGCGCAATGCGGGCAGGTCATCGACATGTATTCGACGATGGTGACCGGCGCATTGGCTTCTCCGAGCGCCATTTCCGGCAGCGCTCCGGGCTCCAGGAGCTTCGCCATGTCGACGCTGCCCTCCGACTTCGGCAACTCGACCTTGGCGGCAGGGGTTGTGGCCTGCGCCACTTCGGTCGCCGGCTTCGCCTCGCTAGCGGCGGCAGGCGCCTGAGACGTCGAGGCGGTGGTCGTCGCATCGGTGCTCGCCGTGGTCTCGGCGGGCGTCGTTGAAGCCGCCTCCTTCTTTTCATCGCTGCAGGCTGCGAGCGCCAGAGCGAGCGCTGCAACGGCGACGCCGCTCAGCAGGCGTTTCGGAAGGCTTGTTTGGGAAGCGGACATGGACAGGACCCGTGTTCTACTCGAGGGAAATTGAAGCGTGATTTCGATAACTTGCCACGTGCGGGGCGACAAGAGGGGGTGTTTCGACAGCGTTCAAACAATCGTGACCGTCATCGCCGCGGCGTCGACAGAACGGCAGTGCCGAGCCGCTTCAGCGCCGCCTTCAACGCGTCGCTTTCGACGCCTTCCACCATGGTTTCGAGCCGCCGGGCAGCCTCGCCGACAAGGGGCAGCGGGCGGCTGTAGCGCTTGGGCGGCGGTGCGACCGGCTTCTGGACGATGCGCAACTGACCGATTGCGTGGAAACCGAAGAAGCCGTTGATGCGCTGGATCAGCTCGCCCTGGGCATGGGTGAGGAAAAGCGCCCGGGCGCCTTCGCACGCGACCGTCAGCACACCCGGCTGGTATCCGCCTTCGCCGGCGATCTCCGAAGCGCGGCGCGGCCAGGCAATTCTTTCCGGCCGGGTGCAATCGGCAAACTCCGCACCGGCGATTTCGTCCCACGAACCGAGCAGCATCGTGTTGATGCCGGCCCGCTTCGCCAGCACCGGATCGATCAGGCCGTTGGCAACTTCGCTGATCTGAACGACGCCCTTGCGGGCCTTTCTCTCACTCACGGAACGACTTTCTGTTTGCAATTTCGATCGAACCTTGCGGCTCAAGCCGGCATCGGCCAAGTATAGGCCGCAAAAGGATCTCCCTGCAAATGATGCGCGATCTTCCGCAGGCGGCGAGCGCCGCACTTCTTCTCGAATGGTACGATCGCCACCACCGCGACCTTCCATGGCGGGTGCCGCCGGCAGCGGCGCGGAAAGGTGCGGTTGCCGACCCCTATCGCGTCTGGCTGTCGGAGGTGATGCTTCAGCAGACGACGGTCCAGGCAGTCAAAGCCTATTTCGAGAAATTCCTCACCCTGTGGCCGACGGTCGGCGACCTTGCCGCTGCGGACACCGAAGATGTGATGAAGGCCTGGGCCGGCCTCGGCTACTACGCCCGCGCGCGAAACCTGAAGAAATGTGCCGAAGCGGTCGCCCGCGATCATGGCAGCCGTTTTCCCGATAGCGAAGAGGGGCTGAAAGCGCTGCCGGGCATCGGCGACTACACCGCCGCAGCCATCGCCGCGATCGCCTTCAACCGGGCAAGTGCCGTTCTCGACGGAAATGTGGAACGCGTGATCTCGCGCCTCCATGCCGTCGAGACGCCGCTGCCCGCGGCCAAGCCCGAAATGCGGGCCCTCGTCCACGCGCTGACCCCGGCCGACCGGCCGGGCGATTTCGCGCAGGCGATGATGGATCTCGGCGCGACGATCTGCACGCCGAAACGGCCCGCCTGTTCCCTCTGTCCCTTTCGCGCTGATTGCCGGGCCCTGAAAACAGCCGACCCGGAGACATTTCCGCGCAAGGCAGCCAGGAAGGAGAAGCCGCTGCGCCGGGGTGCGGCCTTCGTCGCCGTCGACGGCTTCGAGGCGGTCTATCTTCGCAAGCGCCCCGAAACGGGCCTCCTCGGCGGCATGACAGAAGTGCCCGGCACGGACTGGACGGCGCGCCGCGACGGCGACACCTCGATAGACGCTCATCCCTTCCCCGCAGCGTGGGAGCCGTGCGGGACCGTGAACCACGTCTTCACGCATTTCGAGTTGCACCTTTCCGTCTTTCGGGCCAGGGTCTGGCGCGCCAATGTCGGAGAGGTGCGGACCGGCACGAGCGGATGGTGGGAGCCGCTCGCCTCGCTCAAGGCGCAGGCGCTTCCGACTGTCATGAAAAAGGCAATCGCCAAGGCTATACCGCATGCGTTCGAAGCGGGCTAAATGCAAGGCGGAGCGCTTTGCGGCCGCTCCGGCCCAATTTCCGTCGCAAGCCAAGGATCGGCAGGAATACCAATGAGCAGCATTGACATCCGCCACATCGTTTTCGACATCGGCAAGGTGCTGATCCATTACGATCCGAACCTTCCCTATTCCCGCCTCATACCGGACGAGGCGGAACGCAACTGGTTCTTCGCCAATGTCTGCACATCCGACTGGAACATAGAGCAGGATCGCGGCCGCTCCTGGGAAGAGGCGGAGGCACTCCTCATCCGCAACCATCCCGAAAGGGAAGATCACATCCGGGCCTTTCGCCGGCACTGGCATGAAATGGTGCCGCACGCCTATGTGGGGACGGTCGCCATCATGGAAGGCCTGATCGCCGACGGCTGGGACGTCACCATGCTGACCAATTTCGCCTCCGACACCTTCCGGGAGGCGCAGAAGCTTTATCCCTTCCTGACCCTGCCGCGCGGGGTTACGGTCTCCGGCGACGTGCGGCTCATCAAGCCTGATCTCGCCATCTACCGGACCCACGCGAAGGCCTTCGATCTCGATCCGGGCGCAACGCTCTTCATCGACGACAGCGCCGCCAATGTCGAGGGCGCGCAAGCGGCCGGCTGGCACGCGGTTCAGTTCACCGGCGCAGAAAGGCTGAAGGCCGATCTGGCGGCCTACGGTATCCAGCCTTCCGAGACGGCACCCGCACTGACAGCGGCCGCCGTGCTGTAATTGGCCGACGCCAGAATTGATACAAACGCCCGGAATCCTCTTCGGATTCCGGGCGTTTAAAGCGCTCATCCGGGACTGAAGGTACAAAAACCGGAGGGGGGCGCTTATCGAAGACCCAGGCGGAACTGGTTGATCAGTTCAGTTTTGCCAGGTCGTTTCGAATGACGGATCTGAGCTCGTCGATCGGTTTCAACGCGCTTCCCTCCTCGAAGTGCCAGAAGGTCCAGCCGTTGCAGGCATCGAGGCCCTGAACTTTCGCACCGAGGCGATGAATGGATCCGGCCTCGCCGCCGGACGCAAGCGTGCCGTCGGCGCGAACGATCGCGCTGTAGCGGCGCTTCGCATCCGTCAGAACCGTGCCGGGCTTGATGAGCCCGCTTTCCACCAGAGTGTTGAAGGCGACGCGCGGCTCCGCCTTCTTGCCGGTCATGACCGAGAGCGTGGCCTTGCCGAGCGGCTCCACGGCCGCGATACGCTCGGCGGCGGCGTCGATATAGTCCTGCTCGCGCTCGATGCCGACGAAGTGCCGGCCGAGGCGCTTGGCGACCGCTCCGGTGGTGCCGGAGCCGAAGAACGGGTCGAGCACGACGTCGCCGGGCTTGGTCGAGGCCATCAGAATGCGGGCAAGCAGCGCTTCCGGCTTTTGTGTCGGGTGTACCTTCTTACCATCGTCTCCCTTCAGCCGCTCGGAACCGGAGCAGATGGGGAACAGCCAGTCGGAGCGCATCTGAACGTCGTCGTTCGCCGCCTTCATCGCTTCGTAGTTGAAGGTATAGCCCTTGGCTTTGGCGTTCGGCGTCGCCCAGATCAGCGTTTCATGCGCGTTCTGGAAGCGGCGGCCCTTGAAGTTCGGCATCGGATTGGTCTTGCGCCAGATGATATCGTTCAAGACCCAGAAATGCAGGTCCTGAAGGATCGCGCCGACCCGGAAGATATTGTGGTAGGAACCGATGACCCAGAGCGTGCCGGTGGGCTTCAGGACACGCCGGCAGGCAAGCAGCCAGGCCCGGGTGAAAGCGTCATAGGCTTCGAAGGAGGCAAACTGGTCCCAATCGTCGTCCACTGCATCGACCAGCGACTGGTCGGGCCGGTGCAACGTGCCGCCGAGCTGAAGATTATAGGGCGGGTCGGCGAAGACGACATCGACCGAATGATCGGGAAGCGCGTTCAGCGCGGCCACGCAATCTCCCTTGATGATGCTGTCCAGCCAGTTCAGCGGACGGGCGGCACGGGAGATTTCGGCAAGCGAAACAACTGATGACATTGGCAACTCGCAAATACGCTTACTCGGACTGACGATAGGCTTATGGTTACCGAAGATGGTTACCAAAGCCTGAAGGCGCCGGAAAAATTTGCGTCGCTGCAGGGGCCATCGTCCAGGCGGCGCCGTCCGGGACTTGCCCGCCGGCGATACTTCGACTACCATCGAAGTATGAAGGAAGGTCCGGACATAGCTCTTATCGGCTCGTTGATCGGCGATCCTGCACGCGCGAACATGCTGACCGCTCTGATGGGCGGCCAGGCGCTGACGCCGACGGAGCTCGCAGCCCAGGCCGGCATCACGCTGCAGACCGCCAGTTCGCACCTCGCCAAGCTGGAGGCAGGCGGCTTGCTGACACAGCGCAAGCAGGGCCGGCACCGCTATTACGCGCTGAGCGAGGACGAGGTCGGCCTCATGCTCGAAAGCCTTATGGGTTTTGCCGCCGGGCGCGGCCTGACGCGCTCGCGGCCCGGACCAAAGGACCCGGCACTACGCAAGGCACGCGTCTGCTACAACCATCTTGCCGGCGATTACGGCGTGCGCATGCTGGACAGCCTGATCGCCGCCCGGCAGATGGAAATGACGGGCGACGACGATCTGGCCCTGACCGATGCCGGGCGTGTCCGCATCGAGTCGCTCGGGATCGACTACGCCGCGCTCAGGAAATCCAGGCGGCCGATCTGCCGCACCTGCCTCGACTGGAGCGAGCGGCGGTCGCATCTCGCCGGTTCGCTCGGGGAGGCGTTGCTGACGCTCTTCATCGACAAGGGCTGGGCGAAACGGGAGCAGAGCAGCCGGGCGGTTCGCTTTACGGCGCCAGGCGAGAAGGCCTTTCTCGAGCTCTTCCCGCGGTGATCACGACGATTTGTACCGTCGGCTGCAGCGATTGTGAGTTGAATCGGCCACAATCCCCGGTTCTCCATCTCCTGCCCCAGGTTGAGCTTTGATCCGCCATCGTATAAAGCTGCGACCACCGTTTCCCGCGCCGCTTTTCAGCTCCTCCCCTGCCGGCGGCGCCTTTCTCCCAAGGAACCGATTTATGACCGGTATCGACCTCATCATCTTCGACTGCGACGGCGTGCTCGTCGATTCGGAAATCATCGCCTCGGAAGTCGAGGCCGGACTGCTGACGGAAGCGGGCTATCCGATCAGCATCGAGGAAATGTCCGAACGCTTTTCCGGCATGACCTGGCGCGACACGTTGCTGGCGGTCGAGAAGGAAGCAAGCATTCCGCTCTCCGCCTCCCTGATCGACAAGGTCGATGCCATTCTCGACATGCGGCTTGCCCGCGACGTCAAGATCATCGAAGGCGTGCGGCCGGCACTCATGCAACTGACGCTTCCGCATTGCATCTGCTCCAACTCCACTTCCAAACGGCTTGCGATGATGCTCGGCAAAGTCGGAATCAAGGATCATTTCGGCAAGCACATCTATTCCGCGCGCGATCTCGGGCCGGATCGCGTCAAGCCGAAGCCGGACATCTTCCTGCATGGGGCCGCACAGTTCGGCGTCGATCCGGCACGCGTTCTTGTCATCGAAGACTCGGTTCACGGCATTCATGGCGCACGCGCGGCGGGCATGCGCGTCGTCGGTTTTACCGGCGGTTCGCATACGTTCGCAGCCCATGCGGACAAGCTGACGGAAGCCGGTGCCGAAACGGTCATCTCGCGAATGGCGGCGCTTCCCGGAGTAATCGCCGCGCTCGCGGAATGGTCGGAGTCCATGACGGCTTAGGGGGACGGCTTAGGGGGGAACGGCTTAGGGCGGGCGAGGATTCCATGCCGCATTGAAGCCGCATGGACTTCCTCCGAGAATCGGCCGATTTTCAGACTGCGCGCGGGCATATCAAGCAAACCCCCAGAAGGGGGAATTTTCCAAGGAGGAAACACAATGCGTCTTTCACGATTGACCGGAATGGCCCTGGCGGCCAGCGTCGCGTTTGCGCCGCTCGCCCATGCCGACATCACCATCGGCGTCATCACGCCGCTCACCGGTCCCGTTGCGGCCTTCGGCGAGCAGGTCAAGAACGGCGCCGAAGCGGCGATCGAAGCGATCAACAGCGCCGGCGGCGTCAATGGCGAGAAACTTGTCGTCAAGATCGTCGACGACGCGGGCGAACCCAAGCAGGCCGTCTCGGTCGCCAACCAGCTGGCGGGCGAAGGCATAAAATACGTGGTCGGACCGGTGCTTTCCGGCACCTCGATGCCGGCATCCGACGTGCTGGCGGAAAACGGTATCCTGATGGTCACGCCGACGGCAACGACCCCGGACCTGACCACCCGCGGCCTGTGGAACGTTCTGCGCACCTGTGGACGCGATGATCAGCAGGCCGTGGTCGCCGCCGACTACGTCGTCAAGAACTTCAAGGACAAGCGCGTCGCGGTCCTTCACGACAAGGGAGCCTATGGCAAGGGTCTTGCCGACGGCTTCAAGGCTGCGATCAACGCAGGCGGCATCACCGAGGTGGTCTATGAGGGCCTGACGCCCGGCGAGAAGGACTTCGGGGCGATCGTCACCCGCCTCAAGTCCGAGAACGTCGACGTCGTCTATTTCGGCGGCTATCACGCGGAGGGCGGGCTGCTCGCTCGCCAGATGCATGACCAGGGCGTGAAGGCGCAGCTCCTCGGCGGCGACGGTCTTTCCAACACCGAGTTCTGGGCAATCGGTGGCGAAGCCGCATCGGGCACCGTCTACACCAATGCCAGCGACGCCACCCGCAACCCAGCCGCCGCACCGGTGATCGAGGCCCTCAAGGCCAAGAACATCCCCGCGGAAGCCTTCACGCTCAACGCCTATGCAGCCGTGCAGGTTCTCAAGGCGGGCATCGAGAAGGCGGGCTCGCCCGACGACGCGACTGCCGTTGCCACCGCCATCAAATCCGGCGACGCGATCGACACGGTCATCGGCAAGCTGACCTACGGCGAAAGCGGCGACCTCACCTCGCCAAGCTTCTCGCTTTACAAGTGGGAAGGCGGCCAGAGCGTCGCGGTCGAGTAAGCGGCCGCTGAACGGAGTTGAGCTCGCCCCTCATCCGCCTGCCGGCACCTTCTCCCCGTCTTACGGGGAGAAGGGACAAGCGGCATCGCCTCCGCATCTTCAACGTCAAGAGAGAGCTGGGAGCGTGCCGCTCGCGTCCTTCGCCCCGCCTGCGGGGAGAAGGTGGCCGGCAGGCCGGATGAGGGGCGGGTATTACTTGGTCCTGTACGGACCTTCGTCAAATCCTACGAAGACCTTCGCTTCGGCGCCGGCGCCGGCAGGAAGCGTCACATCGGCCTTGGTGAAAACGAACTGGGTGGTGGCGCTGCCCGCCGGCACTTCGACCGGGTATTGAGTGAGCTCCGAATAAAGCGTCTTCTCGCCATCCGTGGCGGCGACGCGGATCGGCAGCGTCACCCTGCCCGGCCCGCCGGCGGGACCGGCGACCACGCGACCCTGCACCACGACCGTCATCGTCAGCTTGTCCGGGCTCTGCACGCATTGGCGCGTCGTGTCGGCAAGCGAGGCCTGATAGACGATCTTGCTCGGATCGTCCTTGGCACCCTTTGCATAGGTGCGGTAGGAGGAGGTACCGTCGCGGAGGCTGATCGGCGGGCAGGCCGCCTGGATCACCGCAGGCGTCGGCGCCGTCGCGCTTCCGCCGGCGTCGATGGCGCCGCCCGATTGCGTCTTGTTACAGCCGGCAGCGGCCAAAAGAAGGGATACTGCGAGAACACGGCGAAATACTTTGCCAGACACGTTGCACAACCTCTACTGAACGGACGAACTCCCAAACCGCGATGATTTCGGCTTATAACAAAGCCAAACTCGCCGCGGCCGGCTTCAACGGGCGAGAGCTCGAGACCGCCTCGGGTCAACTCGAGCTCAGGGCCGAAAACGGCTGGAGGCCTTTCTTGACCTTCGGGCATCGTCTATATCAGCGGCGAAATCAAAAATCGACCGGTCCACGCTCCCCAACCGAAATTTCCGAAACCGACGTGAAATTGCCACGGTGACAAGAATGGCCGCGCGATTTGCCAGGGACTGACGCAAAAGCGCCTGCAGCGCCGCGCGTCTCATTCAGACGCGCAAACGACGAAGGATGACGACGGTGAAGTATATTTCCACACGGGGAGAAGCGGCCTCTCTCGGTTTTTGCGATGCTCTTCTGGCAGGACTTGCCCGCGACGGCGGACTTTACCTGCCGAAGGAATGGCCGGCGCTCTCGAAAAAAAATATCCGGGCGCTGCGCGGCAAATCCTATCAGGAGATCGCCTTCACCGTTCTCGAACCCTTCACCAATGGCGAAATCCCGGCGGCCAAGTTCCGCGAGATGATCGACGAGGCCTACGCCACTTTCCGTCATCCGGCCGTAGCACCCCTGGTCCAGACCGGACCGAACGCTTTCGTGATGGAGCTCTTTCACGGTTCGACGCTCGCCTTCAAGGACGTCGCCATGCAGTTGCTCGCCCGGCTGATGGACTATGTTCTTGCCGAACGGGGTGAGCGGGCGACGATCGTGGGAGCGACTTCCGGCGATACCGGCGGCGCCGCGATCGACGCCTTCGCCGGCCGCGATCGCACCGATATCTTCATCCTCTTTCCGCAGGGCAAAGTGTCGCCGGTGCAGCAAAGACAGATGACCACGTCCACGGCATCGAACGTGCACGCGGTCGCCGTAAAGGGCAATTTCGACGATTGCCAGAACCTGGTCAAAGCCATGTTCAACGACCAGGCCTTCCGCGACCGCGTGAAGCTTTCCGGCGTCAATTCGATCAACTGGGCGCGCATCATGGCTCAGATCGTCTATTACTTTACGACGGCGGTCGCTCTCGGCGCGCCCGACCGGAAGATCTCCTTCACCGTGCCGACCGGCAATTTCGGCGATATTTTCGCAGGCTACGTCGCCAAGCGCATGGGTCTGCCGATCGACAAGCTGATCATCGCCACCAACGAAAACGACATTCTGGCGCGCACCCTGAAGAACGGCCGCTATGAGATGCGCGACGTCAAGGCGACGACCTCGCCTTCGATGGACATCCAGATCTCGTCGAACTTCGAAAGGCTCATCTTCGAGGCGAACGAGCGCGATCCGGCGGAAGTCCGCGCAGCCATGGCGAGCCTCAGGCAATCCGGCTCGTTCACGCTCGGCGACGCAGCGCTGAAAAAAATCCGCAAGGAATTTCGCGCGGGCCGCGCCTCGGAGAAAGATGTGGCGAAGACGATCCGCAAGACCTTCGACGAAACCGGCTATCTCCTTGATCCGCATACGGCAATCGGCGTTTTCGTGGCAGCCAAGCACGAGAAGAACTCCGCCCCGATGGTCACCCTTGCGACTGCCCATCCGGCAAAATTCCCCGCCGCAGTAAAATCGGCAAGTGGTATTGACCCCGCGCTTCCGACGTGGCTTGCTGATCTCATGACTAGGGCGGAGCGTTTCGACATCCTGGATCCGGAGCTCAAGAGCGTCGAAACCTTCATCGGCGAGCGTACCCGCGTTCGGGAATAGAGCGAAAGATCACGGATGATGAAAGTTGAGTGCACCCGGCTCCCTTCCGGGCTGACGGTGGTTACCGAGCGAATGCCGCATCTGGAAAGCGTGGCGCTCGGAGTCTGGATCAAGTCCGGTTCGCGCAACGAAACCGTGAATGAACACGGAATTGCGCATCTCCTGGAGCACATGGCTTTCAAGGGCACGAGGCGGCGCAGCGCCCGCCAGATCGCCGAGGAAATCGAGAATGTGGGCGGCGAGGTCAACGCCGCCACCTCGACCGAAACGACTTCCTACTATGCCCGCGTGCTCAAGGACCATCTGCCGCTGGCGGTCGATATCCTCGCCGACATTCTGACGGAATCGACCTTCGAGGCGGACGAGCTCCGTCGCGAGAAGCAGGTCATCCTCCAGGAGATCGGCGCGGCGGACGACACGCCGGACGACGTCGTCTTCGATCGCTTTGCCGAGACCGCCTATCGCGGCCAGACGGTCGGCAGGCCGATCCTCGGCACGCCGGAAACGGTGATGTCCTTCAGCGCGGATCAGATCCGCCAGTATCTCGGCCGCAACTATACGACCGACCGCACCTTCATCGTTGCCGCCGGCGCCGTCGATCACGACACCATAGTGCGCCAGGTGGAGGAGCGTTTCGCCTCCCTGCCCGCCGAACCCGTTTGCGCTCCCGTCATCGAGACCGCGCGCTACACCGGCGGCGACAGCCGCGAGAGCCGCGACCTGATGGACGCGCAGGTTCTGCTCGGCTTCGAAGGCAAGGCCTATCACGCGCGTGATTTCTATTGTTCGCAGATCCTTGCCAACATCCTCGGCGGCGGCATGTCTTCCCGCCTGTTCCAGGAAGTGCGCGAACACAGAGGCCTCTGTTATTCGGTCTACGCCTTCCATTGGGGCTTTTCCGATACCGGCATCTTCGGCGTACATGCGGCAACGGGCGGAGAAAACCTGCCGGAATTGATGCCGGTGATCGTCGATGAATTGCGCAAGTCGTCCTTGAGCATCGATCAGCAGGAGATCGAGCGTGCCCGCGCACAGATCCGGGCGCAATTGCTGATGGGCCAGGAAAGCCCGGCCGCGCGTGCGGGACAAATCGCACGGCAGATGATGCTGTACGGCCGGCCCATTCCTAATGAGGAACTGATGGAACGCCTGTCGGGCATCACCATCGAGCGCCTCACCGACCTGGCCGGCCGCCTGTTCTTCGACACGGTTCCGACGTTGTCGGCCATCGGGCCGCTCGGGCAGCTCGCTCCCCTGAACGACATATTGTCCTCGCTGACCGCGAAGGCGGACGCGATTCATGCTGCGGCGAGCTGACCGGCCGTTGCCGGTCGCATGCCTTCCTTCAACGTCCTCGTTTTCCTTGTACAATTCTTAAAATCGGATTCGATTTGGGCGTAAACTTGTGCAACGTTTCGCATTGAGACAGTGCCCTGAAGCGCGTCGCGTTCGATCCGACATCCGACGCGCATTAGGGCATTGTTCTCGTGCAGGTCGTCCCAACCGCCGCATATTGTCTGGGCGACATGCATTCGGTTCGACCGAACTGCGGCGGCGCCGACGCGGTACTGGCCTGGAGGCATAGATGACAAGATCGGTTTTTCGGTTCCTTTCGCGGCAGCCGGATACGGTCGAGATCGCCAGCCAGCATTACCTGCTCCGCCTCCCCCGCTACGCCGACTACCGGCAATGGTATCGGTTGCGCAGCGAAAGCCGCGCCTTCCTGGAGCCGTGGGAGCCTACCTGGCGCGCCGACGAAATGACCGAAGGCGCCTTTCGCAGCCGCGTCAATCGCAACGAGCAGGAATTTGCGTCCGGTCAGGCCGTACCGCTCTTCCTCTTCCACAGGCCGGACGAAACGCTGCTTGGCGGTCTCACCATCGGTCATATCCGCCGCGGTGCTGCGCAGAACTGCATGATCGGCTACTGGATGGGCCAGAAACATGCCGGACAGGGCCATATGTACGAGGCCTTGAAGCTGACGATCCCCTACATCTTCACGGGGCTCGAGTTGCACCGTATCGAAGCAGCCTGTATTCCAGAAAACGCTCGGAGCATCCGGCTCCTTGAAAAGGCCGGCTTTGAGCGTGAAGGCTATTTGAGACAGTATTTGAAGATAAACGGGCAGTGGCGGGACCATTTGATGTTTTCGCTCCTCTCCGTCGATGCCGTACCCAACAGGAATTTGCCCCTTTGATGCCCCTGACCCGTAAGCCGCTCGCATGGCCAGCCGCAAGGCTGGCGGCGTTTCTGGTCGCACTCGTCGTTTTCGTCCTTGGTCTTGGCGGCGGCGTTGCGCATGCGCTCGAGCCGGTGAAGATCTCGCGCGAGGACACGGCGCTCGACCTTACCGCCACGACGGAGATCTACAGCGGCAGAGGCGATGCCTTTCAGGTTTCGACCGCCCCCGGCACGGACGGCATCGTCAGACGCATCGAAGTGCGTTCCAGCACGGAAAACCACCAGGGCGACTGGGCCGTATTCGCGCTCGCGAATGTATCGGAAGAGCAGCTCGAACGCGTTATCGTCGCACCGCATTTCCGGCTCGTGAATTCGAAGCTCTTCTGGCCCGACCTCGGCTCGCAGCGAATACTCTCGATCACGCCGAGCGAGGGTTTTGCGCTGGACCGGCAACCGAGCGAAGAAGCGGACGTCTTCCGGATCACGCTCAATCCGGGTGCGGTCATCACTTTCGTTGCCGAACTCACCACGCCGGAGCTGCCACAGATCTATCTTTGGCAGCCGGACGCCTACAAGGATACCGTCAACGCCTTCACCCTGTATCGCGGTATCGTGCTCGGCATCGCCGGGCTGCTCGCGGTGTTCCTGACGATCCTTTTTGTCGTCAAGGGCACGTCGATGCTGCCGGCCACCGCCGCGCTCGCCTGGGCCGTGCTTGCCTATATCTGCGTCGATTTCGGCTTCCTTTCGAAGCTCATCACCGTGACTGCCGACGACGAGCGCATATGGCGAGCGGGCACGGAGGTGTTCCTCGCAGCCGGTCTCGTGGTCTTCCTGTTCACCTATCTCAATCTCAATCGCTGGCATCAGCATCTCGGCTACGCGACGCTCGCATGGATTCTCGGCCTCGGGCTGCTCTTCGGCGTCGCCGTCTACGATCCGGCGATCGCCTCCGGCATCGCCCGCCTGTCCTTCGCGCTGACGGCAACCGTCGGCATCGTGCTGATCGCCTATCTGGGCTTCAACCGTTATGACCGCGCGATCCTTCTCGTTCCCGCCTGGCTATTGATCCTTGTGTGGCTGTTCGGCGCCTGGCTCGCGGTGACCGGTCAACTCGCCAACGACATCGTGCAGCCGGCACTCGGCGGAGGCCTCGTACTCATCGTGCTTCTGATCGGCTTCACCGTCATGCAGCACGCCTTTTCCGGCGGGGCCTATCAGCTCGGCCTGTTCTCCGATCTCGAGCGCCAGGCGCTGGCACTCACGGGATCAGGCGATACCGTCTGGGACTGGGACGTGGCGCGCGACCGGGTCGTTACCATTCCCGATATCTCGCACCAACTCGGGCTTTCGCTCGGAACGATGAACGGGCCGGTGCGCAATTGGGTGCCGCGGCTGCACCCCGACGATCGCGACCGTTTCCGCGCAACGCTCGACGTGCTGCTCGAGCATCGCCGCGGGCGGCTCAACCATGAATTCCGCGTGCGCGCCGAGGATGGCCATTATCATTGGCTCTCGATCCGGGCGCGCCCGGTGCTCGGCGCCAATGGCGAAATCATCCGATGCGTCGGAACCATCAACGACATCACCGAACAGCGCAATTCGGTCGAGCGGCTCCTGCACAACGCGCTTCTGGACAATCTGACCGGCCTGCCGAACAGACAGGTCTTTCTCGATCGCCTGCAGGCGATCCTCCTGATGGGCGACGGCAGCAACTCGATACGCCCGACCGTGCTTGCCATCGATATCGACCGCTACAAGCAGGTCAACGACATGCTGGGGATCGCCGCCGGCGACAACGTCCTCATCGCGCTGACGCGCCGCCTGCGCAGGCTTCTGCGCCCGCAGGACACGCTCGCGCGTCTCGGTGGCGACCAGTTCGGCTTGATCCTCATGTCCGAACGCGATCCGCCCAAGATCGCCGACTTCGCCGATGCGGTCAGCAAGGCGATCATGGTACCGCTCAACTACGGAAATCGGGAGATCAACCTGACCGCTTCGATCGGCCTCGTCTCATGGCTCGATCAGGAGCAGAGCGCTGCTGGACTGCTCGACGATGCCGAGCTTGCGATGTTCCGCGCCAAGAAGGCGGGCGGCAACCGGGTCGAACCGTTCCGTCCGGCTTTCCGGACCTCCGGCTCGGACCGCCTACAGCTCGAAGCCGACCTGAAACGCGCCATGGAACGCAAGGAGCTTTCCCTCGTATACCAGCCCATCGTCCGCCTCAGCGATGCCGAAATCGCCGGCTTCGAAGCGCTCATGCGCTGGGAGCATCCGAAGCGCGGAAATATTTCACCGACTGAATTCATCCCCATTGCGGAGAATTCCGACCTGATAAACCAGCTGGGTCTGTTCGCCTTCGACAAGGCCACGAGCGATCTTGCCGAGTGGCAGGCGCAGACCGGCGACCTGCCGATCTTCATCTCGATCAACCTGTCGAGCGCGCAGCTTCTGAACAACGAACTCTATGACGACATGCGCGCGATTCTCAGCAAGAGCCGCTGCGATCCGGCGCAGATCAAAATGGAACTGACGGAATCGCTTGTCATGGAGAACCCCGAGCAGGCCAGGCTCGTGCTTGAAAAGCTCCGCGAAGCCGGGCTGCGGCTGGCGCTCGACGATTTCGGCACCGGCCACTCGTCGCTCTCCTATCTCACCCGCTTCCCTTTCGACACGATCAAGATCGACAAGGCGCTGGTCCGCGATCCAAGCGACAAGCGCGCGGTCATCCTGCGCTCGGTGATCACGATGGCGCGCGAGCTCGACATGCGGGTGGTCGCGGAGGGAATCGAATCCGAGGAGGATGCGATCCAGCTCGCGCAGATGGGCTGCGACTACGGTCAGAGCTTCCTGTTCGGTCCGCCGGTGGGATCGGAATCGATCCTGAGGCTCCTGAAGGAGCGATTTCCGCTGATGAAGCGGGCGTGAGGCATCTGCCCTCTGATGGCCCATTGGGCGAAGGGACAAGCGGCACGCTCCTCCTGCTGCTGGCTTGAGAGATGATCGAGCGACTGCCGCTTGCCGCTTCCCCCCGCCTGCGGGGAGAAGGTGCCGACAGGCGAATGAGGGGCAATCAAGCGTGGCCTGAGTCCGTCGAGAGCATCGCCGGGCTGACACCCATCAGGGCCAGCGCTCTGTCGTACTTCTCGTCGAGGTCCCGGCTGAAGATCAGCTCCTCCTGCGCAGGGCAGGTCAGCCAGCCGTTCTGGGTGATTTCGGCCTCCAGCTGGCCTGGGCCCCATCCCGCATAGCCGAGCAGCATGGTCGCCTTGAGAGGTCCCTCGCCGCGCGAGATCGCCCTGACGATGTCGAGCGTCGCCGTCAGGCAGATGTCGTCACTGACGGGAATGCTGGAGTCGCTCAGATAATCGTCCGAATGCAACACGAAGCCGCGCCCGGTCTCGACGGGGCCTCCGGCCTGGATCTGGAACTCGCGCGTAGCCGACGGCAGGCGGATGGCCTCATCCGGGTCCAGAAGCTGCAGGTGCAGCAGAACATCCGGGAAGGTCAGGCGCTGCGGACGATTCAGAATGAAACCCATCGCCCCGTCTTCCGAATGGGCGCAGACGAAGATGACCGTCCGGGCGAAATTGGTGTCGAACATGCCGGGCATGGCGATCAGGAATTGACCGTCAAGGAAGCCACGTTCGCGTATCGTATTCAGCACGTTTTTCGCCATGATGATGATAGCCTATCAATTCGCGACGAAATGAAAAGCGCTTCTACGTGGCGTTCGACGATATTTGCGCCCACGCAAGCGACACCCTGTCCATGCTCTCGCCTTGCCCGATCAAGCAATTATGATCGCAGCGGCATATCGGGACCGCTGGAGGCCAAGGGCGAAACGCGATACAGCTTGGCCATGACCCGACGCTCGACCCCAATGAAGATGGCCCAGCGCATCGCGACGGCAAGCCTTCTCCTCGCTTTTTTTCTGCCTGCCCAGTCCTATGGAGCCGCCAGCGAATGGGTGACCTCGCCCGGCGGCGCTTTCCGCATTGTCGCTTCGCACCCGAACCCGGATGGTATCATTCCCGCCATTCTTGAAGTTCGACTGAACCCCGGCTGGAAGACCTATTGGCGCGATCCCGGCGCAAGCGGCATACCACCACAAGTGACCATCGATCCCTCCGGCGGCGTCTCGCTGCGGTCGATCCGCTTTCCGGTGCCGAAGACGTTCGGCGAAGGGCCCGGGCGCTACACCGGATATGACGCGCCGGTGGCTTTCCCGCTGATCCTCAGTAAGACCGGCAACGGCGGCGACGTCACCATCCGCGCCTCCGTCTTCCTCGGCATCTGCGAAGATATCTGCATTCCCGTGCAGGGCGATGTGACCCTTGCGCTCAAAAGCGGCGAATTCGACAATCCGCTCGACGGTGCGCGCATCGAGAAGGCGCTCTCCGCGCTGCCGGAACAGCCATCCGAGAACTTCAGGGTGGTCACCTCGAAATTCGATGCGTCCGCCGGCAAGCTACGGATTGAGTTCGTGTTGCCGCCGGATGCGGCTGCCGGGTCAGCCGATCTCTTTCTCGCCGGACCGTCGGGCGTCTTTTTCGGCGTGCCGGTTATTCACGATGCGCAGGGCGCCGAGCGCCGGGCCGACGTTCCGGTGAAGCTCTCCGGCAAGGACAAGACCGTCGCGGGAAAGCCGATCACGCTCACCCTGCGCGCGGGCAGGCGCAGCATGGAAACGACGCTTGCGTTTGATTGAGCCGACCCTATAGTCCTGCGAAACACCGCTGCCGCATAGAAACGAGGAGATACCAGTGACCATTGCCGTCGGAGACAAGCTGCCCAACGCCACCTTCAAGGAGAAGACCGCAGACGGCCCGGTCGAGGTAACGACAGAGCAGCTCTTCAAGGGCAAACGCGTGGTTCTTTTCGCGGTGCCGGGTGCTTTTACCCCGACCTGCTCGCTCAACCACCTGCCCGGCTATCTGGAAAATCGCGACGCCATACTTGCGCGCGGCGTCGACGATATCGCCGTGGTTGCGGTCAACGACCTGCATGTGATGGGCGCCTGGGCGACCCACTCCGGCGGCATGGGCAAGATCCATTTCCTCTCGGACTGGAATGCCGCCTTTACCAAGGCGATCGGGATGGAGATCGATCTTTCGGCCGGCACGCTCGGCATCCGCTCGAAACGCTATTCGATGCTGGTCGAAGACGGCGTCGTCAAGGCGCTGAACGTCGAGGAAAGCCCGGGACAGGCGACCGCTTCCGGTGCGGCCGCGATGCTTGAGCTGCTCTGATTCTGAAGGCGGACTGCAAGCATCTGCCCCTCATCCGGCCTATCGGCCACCTTCTCCCCGCACGCGGGGCGAAGGGACAAGCGGCATGCCCCGAAGGTCCCGCTTCCCCGCCTGCGGGGAAGAGAGGACTGGACTAGTCCGGGTCGAGCCCTAGGAAGAGGGGCAGCCGCAAGTGAAATCACAGCCTCGCATTATCTCCCATTCGAATTCACTTCACCGCGTCGGCGCGACGCGCTCTCTTGAACGGTTCCATGCCCTTGCGGGCGAGTTCGTCGGCGCGTTCGTTCTCCGGGTGACCGGCGTGGCCCTTCACCCAATGCCAAGTCACGTTGTGACGATTCCTCGCCTCATCGAGCGCCTGCCACAACTCGCCGTTCTTTACCGGCTTCCGGTCGCCGGTTTTCCAGCCGTTGCGCTTCCAGCCGTGTATCCATTTGGAGATCCCGTCCATGACATATTTGCTGTCGGTATGGAGATCGACCTCGCAGGGCTGCCTGAGCGCGTTGAGGGCAGAGATCGCCGCAAGAAGCTCCATGCGGTTGTTCGTCGTCTCCGCCTCCCCGCCGGACAATTCCTTCTCCACGTCGCCGTAGCGCAGGACCGCGCCCCAACCGCCCGGTCCCGGATTTCCCGAGCACGCACCGTCGGTAAAGATGTCGACGTGCTTCATGCCGAGGCCTCTTCGCGTCTGAGGCCGTATTCGGCGCTCGAGACGATGGCGCGGTGGAAGCGGATCTTCGTCAGATATTCGAGCGGATCTTTCTTGACCACAAGCGCGCCCGGCGGCGTCGTCAGCCAGTCATAGAGGCGCGTCAGGAAGAAGCGGAGTGCGGATCCGCGCGCAAGCAGCGGCAGCGCCTCTACTTCTTCCGCCGTCAATCTCCGCACGCTCTCATAGCCGGAAAGCAGCGCCATGCCCTTGGTGATGTTGTAGGAGCCATCCTTCTCGAAGCACCAGGAGTTCAGGCAGATGGCGACGTCGTAGGCGAGGAAGTCGTTGCAGGCGAAGTAGAAATCTATAAGGCCGGAAAGGCGATCGCCGAGGAAAAACACGTTGTCCGGGAAGAGATCAGCGTGGATCACGCCTTTCGGCAGATCCTTCGGCCAATGCTCCTCGAGAAAGGCGAGCTCCGTCGCGATCTCGTCCTTGAGGCCGGCTTGAACCTCGTCGGCACGCGCTTCGGAGTTCCGCCATAGCGGTCGCCAGCCTTCGACGGAGAGCGCGTTGGGGCGCTTCAGGGCAAAGCCCTCGCCCGCCTGGTGCATCGATGCGAGCGCCCGCCCGACTTCGCGGCAGTGCTGCGCCTCGGGCTTCCTCAGCCACATGCCTTCCAGAAACGAGATCACGGCCGCAGGTCTTCCGGAGAGCGTTCCGAGAAGCTTGCCGTCGGCGCGTGGAAGGGGCAGCGGGCAGGAAAGCCCCCGCTGGGCTAGGTGATGCATGAGGCCCAGGAAAAACGGCAGATCGTCGGCGTTTACCCGCTTCTCGTAAAGCGTGAGGATATAGGCCCCCTCGGTCGTGTGGAGAAGGAAGTTCGAATTCTCCACGCCCTCGGCGATCCCCTTGTAGGAGGTCAGCGATCCAACCTCGTAGGCGGCGAGGAAACGGATCAGCTCGTCTTCCGTGATATCGGTATAAACTGCCAAGGCGCGTTACTTTCCAGAGATGCGAATTGCGAGATATTAAGCGGCTAGAGCACTTCCAGGAAAAGCGTGTGACGGTTTTCCGTCCGGAAGCGCGTTGGTTCAAATGGGGAGCATTTCAGTGTTTCCTTGAAACATCGACATGCTCTGGCCGAGCTACTCGCCGTTGACGAAGGCCATGTCGGCCCCCGTGAGTTCGACGTGCCGGAGCTCGCGGTTGACGAGAAAGTGCTCGTTTTCCTCCACCGTGTCGGCAAGCTCGACCGTGGCATCGTAGCGCTCGCGGAACGCTTCGATGATCTCGTTGACGATCACCTCCGGTGCGGAAGCACCCGCCGACAACCCGACCATCGAGATATCCCCCACCGTCGCCCAGTCGATTTCGGAGGCGCGCTGGACGAGAACGGCTTTCTTCGCCCCTGCCCTCAACGCAACTTCGACGAGGCGCTTCGAGTTCGATGAGTTGGGTGCGCCGACGACCAGGAAAAGGTCGCAGCCGGGCGCCGCCTGCTTCACCGCTTCCTGCCGGTTCGTGGTGGCATAGCAGATCGAATCGGCCGCAGGCGCAGTCAGGTTCGGAAAGCGCTCATGCAGCCGTTTGATGACGCCGGCGGTGTCGTCGACCGAGAGCGTCGTCTGCGTGACGAAACCGAGATTGTCAGGGTCCGGCGGCATATAGACCTCCGCATCCTCGACGGTCTCGACGAGGGAGACCGCCCCCTCCGGCAATTGTCCCATGGTGCCGATAACCTCCGGGTGTCCGGCATGGCCGATCAGCACGACGTGGCGTCCCATACGATGATGGCGCATCGCCTGCTTGTGCACCTTCGAGACGAGCGGACAGGTGGCGTCGAGATAGAAGAGATTGCGCGCGTCCGCATCGGCCGGAACGGATTTCGGCACTCCATGGGCGGAGAAGACCACGGGCTGCTCGCGGTGCTCGGGCGGGATCTCGTCGAGTTCCTCGACGAAAATCGCCCCCTTGGCTTCGAGCCCCTCCACGACGTAACGGTTATGCACGATCTCATGGCGGACATAGACCGGCGCGCCGAACTCCTTGAGCGCGAGCACCACGATCTGGATCGCCCGGTCGACGCCCGCGCAGAAGCCACGCGGCCCGCAGAGGCGGATGGTGATCGGGGATTTTGCTGCTGTGGATGGGGCCATCATGAAAACGCCAGTGGAACGAACAAACCAGATGTCGGCATGCGCCATATATAGCGGCAACGACCGGGCACACAAGGAAGAACCGGCGCGCCCTACCGCCTGCGCCGATAGACGTAGATGCCGCTGACGGCGACGAGGGCGGCTGCAAGGCCGTACCAGGTCAGCGCATATTGCAGGTGATTGTTCGGCAGATCGAACTGGGTCACGCCGCCGATCGGAAGGCCGCCGGGATTTTCCGATGCATCGGCATCGATAAAGAAGGAAACGACGCGATCGGTTGCGATGCCGGCAGAGTCCGCCATCGCATCGAGGTCCTTCCAGTAGAAGATGTTCTTGGCGGCGTCGTTGTCCGGTACCAGCGACGACGGCTTTCCGGAAAGCTTCGGCCGCGCCAGGCCGTCGATCGCCACACTTCCGGCGATCTGCCCTTCGGCCCGCGTGGAGGCGTCCTTCTTTTCGAAGGGGACGAAGCCGCGGTTCACGAAAATCGCCCGGCCATCGGCCAGCATGAGAGGCGTGAAGACGTAGAAGCCGGTACGGCCTTCATGGGTGGCGAAGAAATGGCGCTCCTTGCCGTGGTCGTACACGCCGGACACATGCACCGTCCGGTAGTCGATGTCTTCGCCGGCCGCGGCCATGGCCTCGATCTTGTCGAGCGAGACGGCCGGCGCCGAACGCCGCTCGGCAATTGCACCGATCAGCGCCTCCTTCCAATGCAGCCGTTGCATCTGCCAGGTACCGAGCGACACGAGCACGGCGAAAGCGGCGAGCACCAGGACAATGCCCGCCAGACGGCCGGCGCGGCTATGCGGGGCCGGCATGCGCTCGTCAACCACGGTCGATTTCACCCGGGCGTGCATTGTTTCGGTATTGCAGATTGATGAGCACGCCCTTCAGCAGGCGCGTCAGCGCCAGGCTCAAGATGGTTGCAAGCGGAATCCACAGGAGGAAATGCAGCCAGAGCGGCGGGTTGACGTTGATCTCCATCCAGAGCGCCGCGCCGACGACGACGAAGCCGACGATCAGGATGACGAAGACGACCGGGCCATCGCCGGAGTCCGCGAAACCATAATCGAGCTCGCAACTGCTGCAAGCCGGCCGAACCTTCAGCAGGCCGTCGAAGAGCTTTCCCTGGCCGCAGCGGGGGCAAAGACCCTTGATTCCCGTCATCACGGGATCGACGGGCGGGTAGAGCGCCTTGTCTTCGTTCATGGCGTGGTCACGATCGCGGTATTGTCGGGAACCCTGTCCCGGATTTCGTCCATCTCGGCATTGGTAACGGCAATGCAGCCATTCGTCCAATCGAACATCTGCGTCAAAAACGCCGGCCAACCGAAATACCATATGTTCAAACGAAACGGGGCGACCTCTCGGCCGCCCCCGTCATCAACAAAGGAAAAACGGCATCAGCCGTGGGCGATCGGCGCGCCCCAGCCACCCCAGATGTAGATGGAGAAGAAGAGGAACAGCCAGACGACGTCGACGAAATGCCAGTACCAGGCCGCCGCTTCGAAGCCGAAGTGGTGCTTCGGCGTGAAGTCGCCCCGCAGGGCGCGCAGCAGGCAGACGAGCAGGAAGATCGTGCCGACCAGCACGTGGAAACCGTGGAATCCGGTCGCCATGAAGAAGGTCGCACCGTAGATCGAATCCTTGAACGCGAAAGGCGCGTGCGCATATTCGTAGCCCTGCACGTAGGAGAAGAGAACGCCGAGCAGGACCGTGAGCGTCAGGCCGTAGACGAGGCCCTTGCGGTCGTTGTGCAGCAGCGCATGGTGCGCCCAGGTCGCCGTCGTGCCGGAGAGCAGCAGGATGACGGTGTTGTAGAGCGGCAGGTGCCAGGGATCGAGGACCTCGATGCCCTTGGGCGGCCAGACGCCGCCGGTGAACTCGGCGCGCGCGGCCTGGATCGCTTCGCCGGGAAAGAGGCTGGCGTCGAAGAATGCCCAGAACCAGGCAGCGAAGAACATCACCTCGGAAGCGATGAACATGATCATGCCGTAGCGCAGGTGCAGCGACACGACGCGGGTATGGTGGCCCTCATGCGCTTCCTTGATGGTGTCCGACCACCAGCCGAACATGGTATAAAGGATCAGCGCCAGACCGATGAAGAAGACCCACGGGTTGGCGAACTCAAGCCCGAACAACTTGAACGAGCCGCCGGAGAGATAGCGCATGTAGCCGACGCCGCCGAAGGCCATGACGAAGGCTCCGATGGAGGCAAGCAGCGGCCACGGGCTCGGGTCGATGATGTGATAGTCGTGTTGCTTCTGATGCGCTCCGGCCATGTCGATAACTCCCGATAGTCCTCTCTTGTCGCCGCCCGGCATAGCCGAAACGGCGCGCATGTCAAAGTTGGTTTTCTGCCTTCGCCTTCACTTGCGCGACCGGCTTGGAGGGTTCGCGCGGATAGAAGGTGTAGGACAGCGTCAAAGTCTTGATGCCCTTCGTCTCGACCGGCTTGACGATCTCCGGATCGACGAAGAAGACGACCGGCATCTCCATTTCCTCGCCCGGCTGAAGCGTCGTCTCGGTGAAGCAGAAGCATTGCACCTTGTTGAAATAGGCACCGGCCGCCATCGGCGTCACGTTGAACGTCGCCTGGCCCGTCGTCGGCGTCGAAGCCAGGTTCTTCGCACGGTACATGATCTGTACCGTCTCGCCGATCCTGATGTCGATATCCCGTTGAACCGGGACGAACTCCCAAGGCAGTCCGGCAGCGACATTGGCGTCGAACGTAACCTTGACCTTCTCGTCGAGGATGAGGTCGGATGCCTGCTCGACCCGCTGCGTCGTACCGTTGTAGCCCGTAACGCGGCAGAACATGTCGTAGAGCGGAACGGCGGCATAGGCCATGCCGATCATGCCGGCCACAAATGCAAGGCACGTGCCGACGATCACGCCGTTCGAGCGTTCCTTCCGATCTGCCTGTCCATTCTCCGCCATGCGCAACGCCTTCAATTCACCATGCCGCCGCCGACCTTGACCAGCGTGACGACGTAGAAAATCGCGACCAGGGCCGCCAGCACGATACCGAGCGCGATGTTGCGGCCGCGGCGAGACTTCTTCTGAGCCTCGTTGAGTTCGACGGTTTCCATCAGACAATACCTCCAAGCCAGATCCGGGCGATCGCGTAATCGACCAGAAGCGCCGAGAATATCGCGAAAAGATAGGCGATCGAGAATGCGAAGAGCTTCTTCGCCGGTACCATGCGCTTGTCGCCTTCGGGCATGCGCAGCACACCCAGCGAATACCAGACGAAACCGAGCCCCATGGCCGTGGCAAAGGCTCCATAGCCCAGGCTCGCGAAGCCGAGCAAGGTGGGACAGACGCCGCTGATCGCGGTGAGCACGGCATAGATGACGATCTGCCGCTTGGTCGTCGCCTCGCCGCAGACATTCGGCATCATCGGCACGCCGACCGCGCCGTAATCGCCCATCTTGAAGAGAGCCAGGGCCCAGAAATGCGCCGGCGTCCAGAGAAAGATGATGAGGAAGAGCACCATGCTCTCGACCGACACGCCGCCGGTCACGCAGGCCCAGCCTATCATCGGGGGGCAGGCCCCGGCGGCTCCGCCGATGACGATGTTCTGCGGCGTCGAGCGCTTCAGCCACATCGTGTAGATGGCCACGTAGAAGAAGATCGTGAAGGCGAGCAATCCGGCTGCGAGCCAGTGAACGGCGAGCCCGAGGATGATCACCGAGAATGCCGACAGGGTCAGCCCGAAGGCGAGCGCCTCCTGAGGCAAAATCTTGCCGGCCGGAATCGGACGCTTGGCCGTGCGGCTCATCACCGCGTCGATATCCGCGTCGTACCACATGTTCAGCGCACCGGAGGCGCCGGCTCCGATGGCGATGCAGAGAATGGCGGTGAAGCCGATGAACGGATTGATATGACCGGGGGCAAGGACGAGCCCGGCGAATGCGGTGAAGACGACGAGAGACATGACGCGCGGCTTCAGGAGCTCGAAATAATCGCGCGCAGAGGCCTCGGAAAGTCGCGGTGCGCCTTCCATGCCAACTACCTCGTGATTGTCGATGACCGTCATGTCCGTACCTTGAACTTGCTGCGGCAAAAACAGCCGCGTCACGCCGGTATCCCGGCGGGGAGAAGCCGCCGAAACCGGCGGCTTCTGTTCGTTACCCGTCACTTGATCCGCGGGAGCTGCTCCCACTGGTGGAACGGCGGCGGCGAAGACAGCTGCCATTCCAGAGTGTTGGCGCCTTCGCCCCAGGGATTATCCCCCGCAACGCGCTTCTTCGCGAAAGCTTCGGCGACACAGAAGAGGAAGATCAGCACGCCGACCGCCGCGATGTAGGAGCCGTAGGACGAAACCATGTTCCAGCCGGCAAAGGCGTCCGGATAGTCGATGTAACGGCGCGGCATGCCTGCGAGCCCGAGGAAGTGCTGCGGGAAGAAGATCAGGTTCACGCCGACGAACATCACCCAGAAATGCAGCTTGCCCAGGAACTCCGAGTACATGTAGCCGGTCATCTTCGGGAACCAGTAGTACCAGGCCGCGAAGATGGCGAAGACGGCGCCGAGCGACAGCACGTAGTGGAAGTGCGCCACCACGTAATAGGTGTCGTGCAGCGCACGGTCGAGGCCGGCATTGGCGAGCTGGACGCCCGTCACGCCGCCGACGGTGAACAGGAAGATGAAGCCGATCGCCCAGACCATCGGCGTCGCGAAGCGGATCGAGCCACCCCACATCGTCGCGATCCAGGAGAAGATCTTCACACCCGTCGGCACAGCGATGACCATCGTCGCGAAGACGAAGTAGCGCTGCGTCTGGAGCGACATGCCGACCGTGTACATGTGGTGCGCCCACACGATGAAGCCGACGGCGCCGATCGCGACCATGGCGTAGGCCATGCCGAGATAACCGAAGATCGGTTTGCGCGAGAAGGTCGAGATGATGTGGCTGACGATGCCGAAGCCCGGCAGAATCAGAATGTACACTTCCGGATGACCGAAGAACCAGAACAGGTGCTGGAACAGGATCGGGTCACCGCCGCCTTCCGGCGCGAAGAAGGTCGTGCCGAAGTTGCGGTCCGTCAGCAGCATGGTGATCGCGCCCGCGAGAACCGGCAGCGAGAGCAGGAGCAGGAAGGCGGTGATCAGAACCGACCAGGCAAAGAGCGGCATCTTGTGCAGCGTCATGCCCGGAGCGCGCATGTTGAGGATGGTGGTGATGAAGTTGATCGCGCCGAGGATCGACGAGGCGCCGGCAATGTGCAGTCCGAGGATCGCGAGATCCATCGCGGGCCCTGGCATGCCGGATGTCGAGAATGGCGGATAGATCGTCCAGCCGCCGCCCGCGCCATAGGCGCCTGCAGGGCCTTCGACGAACATCGAAAGGAGCACCAGCAGGAAGGCCGGCACGATCAGCCAGAACGAAATGTTGTTCATGCGCGGGAACGCCATGTCCGGCGCACCGATCATGATCGGCACCATCCAGTTGGCGAAGCCGCCGATCAGCGCCGGCATGACCATGAAGAAGATCATGATCAGCGCGTGAGCGGTCGTGAAGACGTTGAACATGTGCTTGCCGCCGTCGATGGCAGCATCACCCTCGAAGCCATAGACCATCTGGGCCAGACCGTGGAAGATCTGGATGCCCGGCTCCTGCAGTTCGGCGCGCATGAAGACCGACAGCGTACCGCCGATAATGCCGGCGATGATCGCGAAGATCAGGTAGAGCGTACCGATGTCCTTGTGGTTGGTCGACAGGAACCAGCGCTGAAAGAAAGTCAGCGGCTTGTGCGCGTGGTCCGCGTGGCCATGATCGGAATGATCATGGCGTTGATCGTGATGAACGGCTGTTCCAGCCATGGTCAAGCTCCACTTCCGATTACTGTGCGGCGTTGTCGGCGACGTCAACGGCCTTGGCCGCGCCGTCTACGGACGCCATGAGCGCCTTGTTCGCTTCGCCGACATTGGTTGCGGCGGCGGCGAGCCAGGCGTCGTATTTATCCTGCGCAACAACGCGGACGGCGATCGGCATATAGGCGTGATCCTTGCCGCAGAGCTCGGAACACTGGCCGTAATAGAGACCTTCGCGATCGGCCTTGAACCAGGTTTCATTGAGGCGGCCGGGAACCGCGTCGATCTTGACGCCGAAAGCCGGCATGGCGAAGGCATGAATCACGTCGGCAGCCGTGACGAGCAGGCGAACGGTCTTGCCGACCGGCACGACGACTTCGTTGTCGACGGCGAGAAGACGCGGATACTGCGCCTTATCCTCCTTGCCGAGGCCCGCACGATCCTCGTCCTTCAGGAGCAGGCTATCGAAGGAGAGCGGGTTTTCGCCGACTTCATATTCATAGGACCAGTACCACTGGTTGCCGGTCGCCTTGACCGTCAGGTCCGGATTTTCCGGAGGCGTGAGCTGCGCGGTCAAAAGCTGGAATGAGGGAATCGCGAGGAAAAGCAGCACGATAACCGGGCCGACCGTCCAGATGACTTCGATCAGCGTATTGTGGCTGGTCCTCGACGGAACAGGATTGGCACTCTCGCGGAACTTGACGACCACGATGACCAGCAGCAGGAGAACGAAAAGTGTGATCGGAATGATGAACCACAGGGTATAGTGTTCAAACCACGTGATTTCTTCCATGATGCCCGTAGCAGCCGCCTGAAAGTTCGTCTGCCAGTCGACAGGCTTGTCAGCAAAGGCGCTCGAAGCAAAAAGCAGACAGGCAAGCGCTGCCAGAACTGCATAGGCCTTGTTTTTCACAATTACGTCTCCCCAATGCGCTTGATCAGGATCAAACCCGGAACGCAGAATCCCTGCGATACTGAAGCGCTTCAAACCACAGTTTGACCAGCGCCGCAACATCTGTCCAAGCAACCTCGTGCGGCATTTTTGCACAAAGCGGAAGTTTTCGCACAGGAGACCTCGCAACCGGTCGAAAGCCCTCCCACGCACCGGCGCCCGCGCGCGGGCCGGTATTCGCCGCCCCTTTTGCGGGCAGCCACGCTCATCGGCGGAGACAAGGCAGCCCTCGGCAGGCCTATTTCGTGCCGGGCGGGCCCAATTTCGGCCATATGACACTGGAATGTAACGACCAGGGCTTTTCATTTATCCTCGCGCGCTTCAAGAATAGCCCTAATGATTCGAGGTTTTTGAGGTTTACATGGGCCTGTCCCTCTTCTCCCGGCTGCCCGCCCTGGCCGCGCTCGCAATTGCCGCCTTCGCACTCCCCGCAGCAGGCTTGGCCCAGCAATCCAACGCAACGCCGGGCACGGTGAAGTCAAACCACGGCGCGTGGTCGATCGTCTGCGACCAGCCGGCGGGCGCCTCGGCCGAACAGTGCGCGCTGATGCAGAACGTCATCGCCGAAGACAGGCCGGAAGTCGGCCTCTCGGTCGTCGTGCTCAAGACCGCCGACCGCAAGGCGAAGATCCTTCGGGTGCTTGCGCCGCTCGGCGTGCTCCTGCCGAACGGCCTCGGCCTCAATGTCGACGGCAAGGACATCGGCCGCGCCTATTTCGTGCGCTGCTTCTCCGACGGCTGCTACGCCGAGGTCGTGCTCGAAGACGAGCTCCTCAAGACCTTCCGCGCCGGCGCGACGGCGACCTTCATCGTTTTCCAGTCGCCCGAGGAAGGCATCGGCATCCCCGTCGACCTCAAGGGCTTCGACGAAGGCTACGACGCCCTGCCGTAACGGCAGCTTTCTTCAAAGGCGAGGAAGCCGCGTCCGGTGACGCGGCTTTTATTTCGGGCTCTTCCGGATTTACAGAATCTCGGTCGCGGCGATCTTGATGCCGAAGCCCTCCAGGCCGACGTAATGCCGCTCGCGCGATGAAAGAAGGCGAATGGAGGTGATGCCGAGGTCTTTCAGGATCTGCGCGCCGAGGCCAATCTCCAGCCACTCGCTTTCACGCTCCTGTGCCTCCGAGTGGGCTTCCCTCTCGTGCTTGCCCTTTCGCGCGGTCTGCGAAATTCCGACCCCCACCGAGCCCTCTCGCAGATAGACGATGACCCCCCTCCCCTCAGCGGCGATGCGCTTCATGATCTCGTCGATCTGGCGGCCGCGGCCGAAGACGTCGGCTCCGACGTTCTCGAGGTGGAGGCGCACGGGAATGTCGACGCCGTCGCGAATGTCTCCGAAGACCACGGCCAGGTGCTGCATCGTATCCCAGGGCAGCGAATAGGTGTGGCCCTTGGCCTTGCCGTAGGGCGTGTCCATCTCGAAGGAATGGCCCTGCTCGATCAAGGTCTCCTTGCGCTGGCGATAGGCAATGAGATCGGCTACGGAGACCTGCTTCAGGCCATGCGTTTCGGCAAAGGCTTCGACCTGCGGTCCACGCGTGACCGTGCCGTCATCGTTGACGAGTTCGCAGATGACGCCGATCGGCGGCAGGCTCGCGAGCCTGCAGAGATCGACGGCGGCCTCGGTATGGCCGGAGCGCATCAACACGCCGCCCTCGCGCGCCACCAGAGGGAATATGTGGCCGGGCCGGACGAAATCCGTCGGCCCGACATTCGGATTGGCGAGGTTCCTGACCGTCAGCGTACGGTCGTCGGCGGAAATGCCGGTCGTGGTCCCGTGCTTGAAGTCGACCGAGACCGTGAAGGCGGTGGTGTGGGCGGAGTCGTTCTCCGCAACCATCGCATTGAGGTTGAGGCGTTTTGCCTCCTCACGCGGCATCGGCGCGCAGACGATGCCGGACGTATGGCGCACGATGAACGCCATCTTCTCAGGCGTGCAGTGCACCGCCGCGACGATCAGGTCGCCCTCATTCTCGCGGCCGCCGTCGTCGGTGACGACGACGATCTCGCCTGCTTCGAAGGCGCGAATGGCTTCGACGACGCGCTTCTGGTCGTAGGACATGTCTTGTCTCCGCGAATATCCTGTTTGGTGCATTCCCCGACGGAAAACCGCTGCACACCTTCCTGCAGCGCCGCTTGTCTTTCACAAACGCGAAGGCCGCTGCAGCAGTCGAGTTACTTCAGCCGGCCGGTCTGGCCGCGGTCACGCAGATAGTGATCGGCGATGGCGCAGGCCAGCATGGCCTCTCCGATCGGCACCGCCCGAATGCCGACGCAGGGGTCGTGACGGCCCTTGGTGCGCACGTCGACCTCCTTGCCGTCGCTGTCGATCGAACGGCGCTCCGTGAGAATGGACGAGGTCGGCTTGATGGCGAAGCGCGCAACGACCGGCTGCCCGGTCGCGATCCCGCCCAGAATGCCGCCGGCATTGTTGGACAGGAAAACCGGTTCGCCCTGCGCTCCGATGCGCATCTCGTCGGCGTTCTCCTCGCCGCTGATCTCCGCTGCAGCGAAGCCGTTGCCGATCTCGACGCCTTTGACCGCGTTGATGGACATAAGATTGGCGGCGATATCCTGATCGAGCTTGGCATAGATCGGCGCGCCGATGCCGGCCGGAACGCCTTCGGCAACCACCTCGACCACGGCGCCGATCGACGATCCCGCTTTACGGATGCCGTCGAGATAGTCTTCCCAGACGGGCACAATCGCCGGGTCGGGTGCGAAGAACGGATTGTTGTTCACTTCCGCCCAGTCCCAATTGGAACGGTCGATCCGGTGCTTGCCGATCTGGACGAGTGCACCGCGGACCACCAGGCCCGGCACGACCTTGCGGGCGATAGCGCCCGCCGCCACGCGCGCAGCGGTCTCGCGCGCCGAGGAGCGGCCGCCGCCGCGGTAGTCGCGGATGCCGTATTTCGCATCGTAGGTATAGTCGGCATGGCCGGGACGGTAGCGCTTGGCGATCTCGGAATAATCCTTGGAACGCTGATCCGTATTCTCGATCATCATCGAGATCGGCGTGCCGGTCGAAATCATCGTCTCGCCGTCGTCATCGAGCATCACGCCGGAAAGGACCTTCACAAGATCGTCCTCACGACGCTGGGTGACGAAGCGCGACTGGCCGGGCTTGCGCTTGTCGAGCCAGGCCTGGACTTCGGCGAGCGTAAAGCGAATTCCGGGCGGACACCCGTCGACGACACAGCCAAGTGCGGGACCGTGGCTTTCGCCCCAGGTCGTGACGCGGAAAAGATGACCGAATGTATTGTGCGACATGGCGGCTACCGAACTCCGGATCGCGAAGATGGCCGGTGAGCCGCCTCGCGTCTATTCCAATTACCCCGGAGCCGCTGCTGGCCCGCTCCGAGTGCCACGCGAAAGACGCGCGTGCCCTCTCTTAGTGGAAAGCGGGCACGCGGGAAAGTCCTTCTGCGGCGGCGGCTGGCACCCGTGCCGTCTCCCCTGCCCCCAGGCTTGGCGCCTTGAGTAAGGTGCCGCTAAATTCCCGTGGAAAACCGGGAGAGTTCGGCTGCCGCCGGGCCGCTCCGCCGCTTTCACGGAAACATCGGGTTGCAATTCGCCGAACCGGCCTTCACCCTCCCATGCGGCGGGCAACTGCATCGAAAAAGCAACGACATAGGGCTACTTTTGCCACAATCGGGGATCAAAGCGTGAGAACAACAAAATTCGCAAAATCATTGATGAGGGCAACAAGGATGCGATTTGTCATTGCCACGCTCATGGCCACCGCAAGCCTGCTTTCGCCGCTCTCCGCGCTTGCCGAGAGTGCCGATGTCGAAGCCGTGATCACCAGCGTCGATACCGACCGGCTGAGCCTCTCCCTCGATGACGGCAAGAGCTATCAGGCGCCCGAGGAGTTCAACTTCGAAGGGCTGGAGGCCGGCGTCAAGGTGCTTGTCTTCTATACCGAGGTCGACGGCAAGCGCGTCATCAACGACCTGGAGATCCTTCAGTAGGTTTGTGGCGTCAGAGCCAGCCTATCGAGCCATCCAGAATTTTCAGCAGGCGGTCCTGCGGGATCGCTGCGGCCGCCGCCTCATCGGCACCCATCTCCCCAAGCAGCTTGAACAATGCCCTGATAACGCCGCCATGGCTGACGCAGACGGTAGGCCGCGTCACGCTCCTGAGCCAGGCACCGACACGCCAGGAGAGAATTTCGTAGCTTTCGGCGTCGGGTCCGGGCGGGATGAAATCCCATTTCGCGACGCGCCTCTCTGCAATCCGCTCGGGCACGAGCCGCTTCAGTTCGGGAAGCGTGTAGCCTTCCCAGTCGCCGAAGGACACCTCCTTCAGACGCTCGTCGGTGCGGTAGGCCGAGGGATCGAGATCCATGGCCCGCCGAAGACGCTCCATGGTTTCGCGCGTACGGCCGAGCGGGCTGCTGACGAAATCGAAGTCGGCGGCGCCACTCCCGAGGAACCTCCTCAGCGCGACGCCGTTCCCGGTCGCCTGCTGCCGTCCGGTCTCGTTGAGGGGGATGTCCTTCTGACCCTGAAGGCGGCTCTCCGCATTCCAGTCCGTTTGTCCATGGCGAACCATGTAGATGAGCACAATGTCCACTCCGGGCGAGCCGCGATCCCTGCCGCACATTCCGCAAACCGCAGCCGGTTTGAGGATAGAACATGCAGCAGTTCAAAGTGCGACAGCCGCCATGCGGCCGAAGGACGCATGGCGGCTGTCGAGCAAAGGCTGTCAATCCTTCACAACGCTGATGTCCGGCGCGTCAACGGCCTTCATGCCGACCGTGTGGTAGCCGGAATCAACATGATGGACTTCGCCGGTAACGCCGCTCGACAGGTCGGAAAGCAGGTAGAGGGCAGAATTGCCGACCTCCTCGATCGAGACCGTGCGCTTCAGCGGGGCGTTGTATTCGTTCCACTTCAGGATATAGCGGAAATCACCGATGCCGGACGCAGCAAGCGTCTTGATGGGCCCGGCGGAGATCGCGTTGACGCGGATGCCGCGGTTGCCGAGGTCCACCGCCAGGTAGCGAACGCTTGCCTCGAGGGCCGCCTTGGCGACACCCATGACGTTATAGTGCGGCATGACCTTCTCGGCGCCGTAATAGGTGAGCGTCAGTATCGAGCCGCCGTCGTTCATGACGCGATCCGCACGTGCGGCGACCGCCGTGAAGGAATAGACCGAAATGTCCATCGTACGCGCGAAGTTGTCGCGGCTCGTATCCAGGTAGCGCCCGGTCAATTCGTCCTTGTCGGAAAAGGCGATCGCGTGCACGACGAAATCGATCTTGCCCCATTTCTCTTCGAGGGCCGAGAATACGGCATCGATCGTGGTGAGGTCGGTCACATCGCAATGGCCGGCCATGAAGGCACCAAGCTCCTGCGCCAGCGGCTCGACGCGCTTCTTCAAAGCTTCGCCCTGCCATGTCAGCGCGATCTCGGCCCCCGCCTCGGACAAGGCCTTCGCGATGCCCCATGCAATCGAGCGATTGTTTGCGACGCCCATGATGACGCCGCGCTTGCCATTCATCAGACCCGATGCCTGAGCCATGGAATGTCCCCAATACTGTCTGCCTCCACCAGCTGCTGCCGGTGGCAAAATTTCACGAATGCCAGGATGCCGCGCCTCCTGCAGCGGGTGCGGCAATTGTCGAGCATTGCCTATGGCATAGGCGCCACAGCGGTTCAAGCAGGAGGCAGATCAGGAACTGTTAGTCCCCGTAATATTGGTTCAGCTTGTCAGAAAAGCTTCATAGAAAGAGGCCGTCACGTTGGGATCGCATGAGGTCCGTCACCTTGTCGTCCGGTTTTTCGTGCAGCACCACCCGCAATTCGACGACCAGGTCGCCGCTGTCCCCGTCCGCCCCGCGCAAGCCTTTTCCGGCGATGCGGATCTCCTTGTCGGAGCCCGACCACGCCGGTACCGTCACCGTGAGCGGTCCGTTCGGCGCATCGATCGTCGTTTCGCAGCCGAGAACCGCGCTCTGAAGATCGATCGGCAATGTGGTGACGAGGTCGAGACCGCGGGTCCGGAACGGGCCGTCCTGGCGGAGGCGCAGGGTTGCCACCACATCGCCGCGCGCCATACCCGCAACGCGGTAGCCCTGCTCCTTCAGGCGGATCGCCTGGCCGTCCGCAGCGCCGGCCGGGATGGGGACCTTCAGCAGTTCTCCGTCCGGAAGCTCCACCGGCACCCGCGCGAGATTGATCACGTCCTCGACGCTGGCGTGAACGTCGACGGCAAGATCCGGCACCTTCTCGGCCGTCTTCGCGATGCGTCCGCGAATACGCTGAACGATCGCCGCGACCAGATCCGCCGCCGGCATGATCGAGCGACGGGCAAACGCGTCGGCTTTCGGCTGCTCTTGTTTTGCTTCGGCGGCGAGCTCGGTTTTGGCTTCCACCGGCGCACGTTCCCGTTCGGCGGCACGCACGGAGGATTTCGGCCTGGCGGCAGCGGGCTGCGGCTCGACGCCGAATATGCGCGAAATCGCTTCCTCGGCCGTTTCGGTGCCGACAGGGTCCTCCGGCACCTCCGCGCCTCGCATCTTCTCCTTCATCGCCTCCATGCGACGAAGCTCCGCCTCGCGCCGCGCCCAATCGTAACGGCTTCTGCGCACCGGATCGCGAAGCAGCTCATAGGCCCTGCCCGCTTCCGCGAAGCGTTCGTTGGCGGAGGGATCGTCCTGATTGTGATCGGGGTGGACCGCTCTGGCGACGGAGCGCCAGGCCGCCTTGATTTCCTCTTGCCCGGCGGTGCGACGCACACCAAGAATTGCATAGGGATCGCGCATGGCTGCTATCGTTTTCTCTACTCGGCGGTCCTTCCCCGGATGCCCGCCTGACACCTCACGACGAGCGAAGAGGGTCTGCGAGACCTTCTCCGTCACCGGGCGATGATCGGGCGAAGTTGCTAACTATCGGTTAGTCGGAAGCGGAGACGCGGTGCCGAAAACATCGTCCGAGACGCTTCGCCGGCCGCTTTGCGGCAATATGGTTAACCTGCGATTTCAGCTCCGCGGGCCGAAGCTCGTCAGGTACCATTCCCCGTTGCCGAGCTGGCAGGTGTTGCCATCGAACTTGGCAATGCCCTCGAAGGAGTGCCGGGTCGTCGTGAAGCGGCGGCAACGCATGCCCGAGGCATGGTCTTCCTGGATGCTGCTGATGACGCCGGCGCTGCCGGAATTTGCATTTGCCCAGGGGATGGTGCTGTCCTTGCCCTGACTGATGTCGGCAGCGGTAACGAGGTCGCGCACGGCTATGGCATCGGAAAGGCCGTCGGATGTCTTCGCCACCGGCACGGTTCCGGTCGAGACCGAACGATCGACGCCCGATCCCCCGAAGACGTCGAGGCCCGCGCCCATGCACCCCGGCAGGGCGAGAATCGTCACGCAAATTGCCGCGCTGCGCAGCAATGCGAAGGAAAGACCCTTCTTGCCATCGTTCCGCTTTGCTATGTCTTGCACGGCATTCCTGTCAGACTCGCCAGAGCGCACCACGTCCCGAGGAAGTCCGCAGGCAGGCTCTGACATTATTACGATGCGGAAACGCCACTCGGCTCATCCCGAAGCGTTCCCGCGCCAGACACACGGCATTGGAAAACAATATGACCGCGAACGAGTTAACAACCGGTGACTTCACGGAAGCAAGCGAGCCCTTTTCCCTTTTTGGCACATGGCTGAAGGAAGCCGAAAAGAGCGAGGTGAACGATCCGAACGCCGTCGCCCTTGCGACCGTCGACCCGGATGGCATGCCCAATGTACGCATGGTCCTGCTCAAGGGGTTCGACGAACGCGGCTTCGTCTTGTACACGAATTTCGAAAGTCAGAAAGGCCGGGAAATGCTTGCGACCCCAAAGGCGGCCCTGTGTTTCCACTGGAAATCGCTGCGCCGCCAGGTGCGTCTGCGCGGTCCGGTCGAAGTCGTCTCCGACCAGGAAGCCGACGAATATTTCATGAGCCGGCCCCGCGGCAGCCGCATCGGCGCCTGGGCATCGAAGCAGTCCCGGCCGCTCGAAAGCCGCTTTGCGCTGGAGAAGGCCGTCGCCGAATACACGGCGCGGCATGCGATCGGCGAGATTCCACGTCCGGACTACTGGTCCGGATTCCGCATCCGTCCACTGTCGATCGAATTCTGGCACGACCGTCCCTTCCGGCTGCACGACCGTGTCGAGTTCCGCCGCGAAACGCCGGATGGCGGTTGGACGAAAGTGCGGATGTACCCCTGACGGAAAGACGCTGCCACCGCGCCTCAAGCTGCCTGGCGGGCAAAGAGCCGGAACGGGATGCCGGAACCGAGCGCGGTCACATAGCGCGCGGCCTGGAAATGGCCGTTGAGCGAAATGCGCGGCAGCGCATGAGGATTGGCAGCCTCGGACAGCATGCCGGGCTGCGTCGTCACCGCCACGGCAAAACCGAGTTCCGCCGCCAGCCGATGATCGCGGGGCGAAACCGCGAGCCTGTCCCCATAAGGATAGGCGAAGCTCGTGGGCCGGCGACCGGTGATCGTCCCGACGCGTTCGGCGGAGGCTGAGATTTCGCGGCTGGCCTCGTCGTCTCCAAGCCGCGCAAGTGCGCGATGACTGATCGTGTGTCCGCCGAGGCTCGCAAGCGGGCTTCGGATCAGGCTCCGAAGACCCACTTCATCCAGCGTCAAACGCTCGGTGATGGCCAGCGGATCGATGCCGTGCTCCTGCGCGGCCCTGTTCAGTGTCGCGAGCGCATGGGCCTCATCGCTGCCATGGACGTAAGCGGCGATCCGATCGAAGGCGGCCTGCTTCTGCGCAAGGTTTTCGCTCGCCACCGCTTCCTCGCCTGCGCCGAAATCGAAGCGAAACCTGCGGCAGACGGACAGGAGATCGGCGAGCGTTTCCCACCAGAGCGTATGGCTGCGGTCGATGTAACCGGCGGTGACGAAAACGGTGAAGGGCACGCCGTGGCGCTCGAAGACCGGCAGGGCGTGATCGAGATTGTTGCGGTAGCCGTCATCGAGAGTGAAGCAGGCGAAGGGGCGGGTATCGGCGGAAGCAAGGCAGGCGGGCAGGTCGTCCAGCGGGATGAAGCGATAGCCGTCCCGCTTCAAAGTCACGATCGCCTCTTCGAGGAATTCCGGTGAGATTTCCAGATGGGCGTTGGGATCGAAAGTCCGCGCAACCTTCGGGCGGACATGATGCAGGGTGAAGATCGCCCCGCGCCCGCGGGCCGCCCCCAACAGCCGTGCCCGCGCAAGCAGATGCGCAGCTTCGAGCCCGCCGGTGATAGCGGCGCGCTTGGCATGGTAGCGGACCAGACCCGCAAAGCCGTGTTTCATCTTCTTCCGTCTTCTCAAATCGTCCTGTCGAGCGTGGACGGGCGTTGCGGCCCGGACGGTAACGTCTGCGGGGTTAAGCCTTGCTGAATCGGCCGGGCGGCGCGAAAGAGCGGGCCGCCTTTTGTGCGGCGAGGTTGCAACGACGCCTCGAGCCTGTCAAAACAGCGTACCGCGTCGATATCGGCCGCACATCTCTATGAGGGGGAGTTCGATGACGAGCTTTCGATTGGCTCTGGCGACGATCGCCGTGCTTTTCTTCGGTGCCGTTCAGGCAATGGCAGGCAACGCCTCTCTTGTCGTCGACGCTCGGACGGGCCGGGTTCTCTCTGCCGAAAACCCCGACACGCTCCACCATCCCGCGTCTCTCACCAAGATGATGACGCTCTACATGACCTTCGAAGCGCTTCACCGCGGCCAGATCGCCTGGAAAACGCCTGTGCCCATGTCCGCGACCGCTGCACGCAAGCCGCCGACGAAGCTCGGCGTCAAGGCCGGAGGAACGATCACCGTCGAAGAGGCTGTCTACGGCATGATCATTCGTTCGGCCAACGACGCGGCGGCAGCCATGGCCGAACGGCTTGGCGGTTCCGAGGAAGGCTTTGCGAGAATGATGAACGCAAAAGCGCGCCAGCTCGGCATGAACCGCACATTCTTCGTCAACGCTTCGGGTCTGCCGGCAAGCGAACAGGTGACCACGGCTCGCGATATGGCGCGGCTCGCCGTTGCCCTCATGCGACACTATCCGCGCGAGTACCGCCTGTTCTCGGTCCAGAGTTTCGCCTTCCGCGGCCGTGTGATCCGAGGCCACAACAATCTGATGTATCGATACCAGGGGATGGACGGCATCAAGACCGGCTACACGCGGGCCTCCGGCTACAATCTCGTAAGCGCGGTGAGCGACGGCAACCGCCGCATCATCGGCGTGGTGCTCGGTGGGCGAAGCGCGCGAAGCCGTGATGAGAAGATGGCGGCGCTCCTCGACCAGCACCTGGGCAGGGTCTCCTCGCCCGGCCGCCCGATGATCGCAGCGGCAAGCGCACCCCGCCTGGCCGACGTGGCGAGCTTGCCTGGCGTTTCCTTGTCCTATGTGGGTACCCAGCCCCCGGTCGAAGCTGTCGCCGCAGCGCCGACGGAAGCTATCGTCCCGGCGGACCGGCCAACCGCAGTGGCGGCCGCGGGCACGAAACCACCGGCGAGCGGCTGGAGAATTCAGATTTCCTCCGCACCGACCGCGGAAGGCGCGCGCAAGATGCTCGTCGAGGCACAATCGGCTGGCGGCGCGGCCCTTCTCGGCGCCGCCCCCCACACCGAGGCCGCAGGCTCGGGCGGAGCCTATCGCGTAGGTTTCGTAGGCTTCGCCAGTCGCGAAGCGGCGACGACCGCCTGCAGCATCCTGAAAAAGAGGTCCTATGACTGCGTCTTGCTTCCTGATGGGGGGTGAGTCCGCAACAGCTGAAAGAACGCTTGCGGCGCCACAGACGCAGCTGCCCTCATCTCCGTAGCAAGCACAGATGAGGACACGTTGTCAGGCCTGCGTGCCGCCGACGGTGATCTGATCCATGCGCAGATGTGGCTGGCCGACGCCGACCGGTACCCATTGGCCGGCCTTGCCGCAATTGCCGATGCCGGTGTCGAGCTTCGTATCGTTTCCGACCATCGTCACCCGCTTCATCGCATCCGGACCGTTGCCGATCAGCATCGCACCCTTGACGGGCGCTCCGACCTTGCCGTTCTCGATCAGATAGGCCTCGGTGCAGCCGAAGACGAATTTGCCTGAAGTAATATCGACCTGGCCGCCGCCGAAGGAGACGGCATAGATTCCCCTCTTCACCGACGAGATGATTTCATCGGGCGTGCGGTCCCCGGCAAGCATGTAGGTGTTGGTCATGCGCGGCATGGGCACGTGGGCGTAGCCCTGGCGGCGGCCGTTTCCGGTCGGTTCCATGCCCATCAGACGGGCGTTCTGCCGGTCCTGCATATAGCCGACGAGCTTGCCGTCCTCGATCAGGACATTGTAGCCGGACGGCGTTCCCTCGTCGTCGATCGAGATGGAGCCCCGCCGCGCTTCGATCGTGCCGTCGTCGACGACCGTCACGCCCTTCGCAGCGACCTGCTCGCCGAGCAGCCCGGCGAAAGCGGAGGTCTTCTTGCGGTTGAAATCGCCCTCCAGGCCGTGGCCGACGGCTTCGTGCAGCATGACGCCCGGCCAGCCGGAGGCAAGCACGACATCCATGGTGCCGGCCGGCGCATCGATCGCCTCGAGGTTCACGAGCGCTTGCCGCAAAGCCTCTTCCGTCCCGCTTTTCCAGTTTTCCTCGGTTATGAAATCGCCGAAGCCACGCCGTCCGCCGATACCGAAGGAGCCGCTTTCCTGACGGTCGCCCTCGCCGACCACGACGGAAATGTTGATCCGCGTCATCGGCCGGACATCGTGGACGCGGTGCCCGTCGGCTCTCAGAATATCCACGACCTGCCAGCTCGCCGCGATCGTCGCGGTCACCTGGCGGACCTTCGGCTCCTTGGCGCGCAGATAGGCGTCGATCTCCTGAAGCAGCTTGACCTTGGTCTCGAAACTCGGCTCGCCGATCGGGTTCTCGTCGCCGTAGAGCTTTTTGTTGGTGCGCTGCGGGGCTGCCGCGTAGGAGCCGGAATAGCCACGGGTCACCTGCTCCACGGCGTCCGCGGCCCTCTTCAGGGCCGCAAGCGACAGTTCGCCGGCATGGGCGTAGCCGACGGCTTCGCCGGCGACGGCCCGCAGACCGAAGCCCTGGTCGGTATTGAAGCTGCCGCCCTTCAGGCGGCCATTGTCGAAGGAAAGCACCTCCGCCTGCGCATGCTCAAGGAAGAGTTCGCCGTCATCAGCGCCGGCAAGCGTCTCGGAGAGAACCTTGCGGACCGTCGCCTCGTCCGCATCGAAGAGGCTCATCAGGTTGGTGTCCATGGTTCTGCTCCCTGCCGTGAAGGATTGGGTCGTGAAACTTACTGGCTCCATTTAGGGAGCGCCGGCCCGCAAGCCAAGAAAAAACAAAGCACGAAAAATCGGTCAGGAAAGGGCAGCGTTCCAGCCATCGAGCAATTTGACCTGCTCGACGCCGGCAAAGCGGGCGATGCGGTCGAGTTCGGCCATAAGCTTTTCCATCCGGCCCGAAGAGGGTTTGACGCCGTGCTCCAGCCAGAGGCGCCGAACGTCGAGGCTTCCGCGCTTGCGATCGGCCTTCATGTCGATGCGGCCGATCAGCCGGTCGCCTTCGAGCAGGGGGAAGACATAATAGCCATATTCCCGCTTCGGCTCCGGTACGAAAACCTCGATACGGTAGAAGAAATCGAAAAGCCGTTCGGCCCGGTTCCGGTCGCGCAGCAGCGGGTCGAAGGGGCTCAGCACTCGGACGCGGGCGGGCGGGTCGGGAATGTCGCCGAGCCCGGCGGGAAAGCCGGCGAAGGCAAAAGACGGGCGCGGCTTGCCGCCATTGGCAGATTCGATGACGATCTCGCACAGTTCGTCGCGATGGGCAGCGACCCAGTCCTTCGCCTCGTCCGGCGATACGAGATCCCAGAAGGCGGCGATCTCGCCGTGGGTGGCGAAGCCCAGCCGCTCGAGCGCGCTGCGGCAGGCCCAGTCGATGAACTCCTCATGCGCGACCTCGCCGTCGTAATGGCGAGCCGGAATGACGCGTTCCGTCAAATCATAGACCTTCTGGAAATTTTCGCGCCGGGCGATCGCAAGCTTGCCCTGACGCCAGAGCACCTCGAGAGCCGTCTTCGACGGGTGCCAGTTCCACCAGCCGCCGGACTCGTGGCCGTCCTCCTTAAGGTGGCGCGCCATGACGGCGCCATTGTTCGCTATCCTCGCATAGGTCTCCTCGCAGCCCGCGTCGAAGTCTTCTCCGCGCCATTTGCGCCAGCGCTCGCGGAGCGTTTCGCTCTCCCATTTGAAGCGATGCTTCCAGTAGACGAAGAAGGTGCTCGGTATGATCGATGCGTCGTGGGTCCAATGTTCGAAGAGCTCGCCGTCCTTTTCGAGAAGCTCGGCCAGATGCTCGCGGCGATAGGTCTGATTGCGGGAAAAGAGAATCTGATGATGGGCCCGCTCGACGGTCGCTATGCTGTCGACCTGCACGAAACCCATGTCGTGAATCAATTGCAGCAAGCCGTCCTTGCCGAGCGCGCGATGCGGCGCGGCCGAGAGCCCCTGCTTGGCGAGAAAGATGCGCCGGGCATCGCGATTGGAAAGGCGAATCGTCATGAGCAAAGAGTAGGCTTTTATTCCCAAGTTTCAAACGTGAGTCGGCAACAGACGTGTTGTCCACACTACATTGCCCTTTACGATCGACTTGTCCTATAGAGCGATCACGCAAAACATCGCGAGGACCGACGCTTGGAAATCCGCTTTACCGATTGCTCGGTCAGCTTCGGCGAACGGGTCGCGCTTCAACCTCTGAGCCTTGCCCTCGATGAGCGGCGGGTCGGCGTCATCGGTCTCAATGGCTCCGGAAAGACCACATTCGCACGGCTGATCAACGGGCTCGTCAAGCCGACGACCGGACGGGTCAAGGTCAACGGCCTCGACACGGTCGAGGACGACAGGGCAGTGCTCGCCGAAGCCGGTTTCATCTTTCAAAATCCGCAGCACCAGCTGATCATGCCGATCGTCACCGACGATATCGCCTTCGGGCTCAAGAACCGGGGGCTGCCTGCGCATGAGATCGCGTCGCGGACCGAGGCAGTCCTTGTACGCTTCGGCGTCAGCCACCTCGCACGAAGGCGGGTGCACGAGCTTTCCGGAGGCGAAACGCAACTCGTCGCCATGGCGAGCGTCATCGTCACCGGGCCGAAAATTCTGATCCTCGACGAGCCGACCAATCAGCTCGACCTCAGAAATCGCCGGATGGTCGCCGAGACGATCGACACGCTCGACGAAGACACGATCGTCATCACCCATGATCTGGCGCTGGCCGAGAGCGCCGAACGGGTCCTGCTCTTTCACGAGGGCCGCCTTGTTGCCGACGGTGGGCCGGCCGAAACAATCCGGCGCTACCACGAGGTCGCCGGATGCTGACGAGCCTCTATGTCGAGGGAGGAAGCTGGTTCAACCGCGTGCCGGTGCGCGCCAAGCTTGTCGCGCTCGCCGTCTTGAGCATCGCGCTCTTCGCGACGGACTCAGCCTTCCTGCTGCTGCCTGCCTTTCTCCTCAGCGGTTGGCTCTACCTCTCGCTCGGGCTGAAACCGCGCGAAGCGCTGTCGCGCCTCGGTTTCGTTTTCTTCACCATTCTGATCCTTGCCGCGGTCAATCTGTTCCTCGTTCCCGTGCCGCAGGTCGCGGCGCTCGTCTTGCGGCTGATGGCGCTCGTCCTCTTTGCAGCCGCGGTCACGGCGACCACGACGATCGGCGCTTTCATGGACGAGGTAACGATCCTCCTGAAGCCGCTGGAGCGCCTCGGTCTCTTGAGGGCGGCAGATGTCGGTCTGGCGCTTGGCCTCGTGCTGCGGTTCGTGCCCGACATCTTCGCCCGGTATCAGGCACTCGCCGAAGCGCATCGGGCACGCGGACTGCCGATCCGGCCGTTGACCATCATCGGCCCGCTGATCATCCTGACGCTGAAAGATGCGGACACGATCGCGGCGGCCATTGACGCGAGGGGATTTCGCCGTCAATAAATTCGCGTTTTCTAATAAAAGGTAGGGCTATATGAACACCAGAGACCTCGTCCTCGTTGCGCTTTTCACTGCCATCATCGTTGTGCTCGGCCTCGTACCGCCGATCACGCTCGGCTTCATTCCCGTTCCGATCACGGCGCAGTCGATGGGCGTGATGCTCGCCGGCTGCATCATCGGCGCGAAGCGCGGCGCCCTCGCCTTCCTCCTGCTCATCCTGCTCGTCACGATCGGACTGCCGGTACTTTCCGGCGGCCGCGGCGGACTCGCCGTCCTGGCCGGCCCCTCGGGCGGGTTCATCTTCGGCTGGGCAGTTGCCGCCTTCGTTACCGGCCTGATCGCCGAGCGCTTCGTCCAGTCCACGAATTCGGAAGCGCGCCAGTTTGTCGGTTTCTTCCTCGCCTCGGTCCTTGGCGGCATCGTCGTGCTCTATGGGATCGGGGTTCCGTGGCTCTCTGCCGTCACCGGCACGCCTCTGATGGCCGCCGCAACCGGTTCGCTCGTCTTCGTTCCGGGCGACCTGTTGAAGGCCGCGATCGCGACGCTCGCCGCCCGGGCCGTCTACGCCGGCTATCCGCTGCTGCCGGCGCGCGTCTGACGCAGTGCCGCTCTCCGAGGCAGTCGCGATCCATGCGAGCGAACGCCCGTTTTCCCCGGCCTTCCGCATGGAAGGCCGGGTTTTCACCTTTGGCGACCTTGCCGCGGAGGCCGGACGCATCCTCTCGGCCATCCACCGCTCGGGTGCACAGGCGACAGAAGAAAGCATACTTTCCGGGCGCGTGCGGCTGGTCGCGCTCGAAACGGGAAATCACCCGCTTTTTCCCGCCGCTTTCATTGCCGCGACCGCGGCCGGCCATTGCGCCGCCCTGATCGACCCGCATCTGCCCGAGATCGCGCGCCAACGGATGAAAGAGCGCCTGCGGCCGGAGATCGTCATCCGCGCCGAACGCGATCTCTTGCGCATCGACGTGCCGTCGGCAGGACAAAGCCGTCTGCTGCAAGGCGCCTCCGATGCTCCGCCCGCAATCCCCGCCGGCTGCGGCGGTGATCCCTTTCTCGTGGTCTTCACGTCGGGCACGACCGGCGATCCGAAGGCGATCATCCGCGACCGCCGGTCCTGGCGGGTGAGCCTTGAGACCGGGCAGAGCTTTTTCGGGCTCGGGCCGGAGACGACGACTTACGCGCCGGGACCGTTGGCGCACGGCCTGACGCTTTACGCGCTCGCGGAAACCCTGACGGCCGGAGCCGAATTCGTGGGCGCTCGGCACTTCGAGGCGGATCAGGCTTTGGCCACGATTGCCGCCACCGGGGCGAAACGGCTGGTGCTGGTGCCGACGATGCTGCGGCGGCTCTGCGAGCGCGCGGCCGGTTCGCCGTTGACATCGGTCAGACGGATCACCGTCGCCGGAGCCAAGCTCACGCCGGCGGATCGGGAAGCGGCGACACGCGCTTTTCCGAAGGCTCAGGTCACGGAATATTACGGCGCCTCGGAACTCGGCTTCATCAGCGTTTCCCGGCCGACGGACAGACACACGCCGACCGCAATCGGACAGGCCTTTCCCGGGGTTCGCCTGCAGATCCGGGACGAGAAAGGTGAGCGCCTTCCCGCAGGAGAAACGGGCACGATCTTCGTCGAAAGCGAGCTCATATCCGACGGTTACATCGCGGGCGGCGACGGAGCGGGATTCCGCCGGCAAGGAAAGCTCGCGACGGTCGGTGACCTCGGTTTCCTTGACGAGGGCGGCACGCTGCACCTCATCGGCCGGGCGGGCGGGATGGTGGTCTCGGGCGGGAACAACATCTATCCATCGGAGGTGGAGATCGTGATCCAGGGAGCCGGCGGCGTGAACGCGGCCCTTGTCTTCGGTCTCGATCATCCGGATCTCGGCAGCGAGCTTGCGGCGGTGATCGAGCCCCGCGCCGGATTCGACCATGCGGCACTCGAACGTCATCTTGCCGCCGCCCTGCCGCGCTACAAGCGCCCGCGCAGGATATGGCTCTGCCGGAAGATGCCGATGACCGCCTCCGGCAAGGTCGCGGCCGGAGAGCTTCGGCAATGGATCGCGGAGGAGAACAGTGCCCTTGAACGCCTCCTCTGACCCCGATCGCACCCCGGTCGTCATCGCCGCACTGCGAACGCCGGTCGGCCGCGTCAACGGCAGCCTTGCCGCGATCGAGCCTGCAAGCCTTGCCGCCTTGCTGATCGAAAGGATCATTGCGGATACCGGCATCGACCGGGCAGAGATCGACGACGTGATCGTCGGCAATGCCGCCAACAGTGCCGGCAATCTCGCACGTCTCGCCGCGCTGGAGGCAGGATTGCCCGTCGCAATTCCGGGCGTCACCGTCGACCGTCAATGCGGCTCCGGGCTGGAGGCGATCGTCCTTGCTGCTCGGCAGATCCAGGCCGGCGCGGGTCGTTTCTACCTTGCCGGAGGCACCGAGAGCGCCAGTCGCGCGCATATCCGACTTCGGCCCCCGCTCACGCGCGGCGAAGAGCCACAGCCGGTCCAGCGCGCGCGGATGGCGCCCGATTCGATCGGCGATCCGGATATGGGCGTTGCAGCGGAGAACGTCGCCACGGCCTGCGGCATCTCGCGTGAGCGGCAGGACCGGTTTGCGCTCGAAAGCCACCGACGCGCCGTCGCGGCCGAAGCGGCAGGCCGGTTCTCGCGCGAGATCGTGCCCGTGCCGACATCGTCAGGGCCTGTCGCAAGGGATGAGTGCCCTCGCGCAAACGCCTCTGCCGAGACGCTCTCGCGACTGAGGCCGGTTTTCGTTGCTGGCGGGACCGTCACCGCCGGAAATGCATGCCCGGTCAATGACGGCGCGGCGATGGTACTGATGACGAACCTCGCGGAGGCGCGCAGGCGCGGCGTCGCCTTCGGTCTCGTCTTCACCGATGCGGCGACGGCCGGCGTCGAACCGAAGCTGCTCGGCCTCGGCCCCGTCCCCGCCATGGCGAAGCTTCGCGCGCGCAATCCCGCGCTCGATGTGGCCCGGGTCGATTTCATCGAATTCAACGAGGCTTTCGCCTCGCAGGTTCTCGGGAGCCTCGACCAGCTCGATATCGCACCCGAACGCGTCAACAGCGACGGCGGCGCGATCGCGCTCGGCCACCCTTATGGCGCTTCCGGCGCCATTCTCGTCGTCCGGCTGTTCTCGCAGATGTTCGCGGCCTCCTCCCCGGCGGAAGGGCTGGCCATGATGGGCATCGGCGGCGGCATGGGGATCGCCGCCCACTTCAGCAGCTGCAGACCGGATCAGGCGGCATAGCCGGCGAGCCATTCCCGGGTTGGGGCGGGCAGCTGTACCGGTTGATGGCGGGCACGGTCGACGGCCACCCAGACGATCTCGACCTCGGCGGCAAGTTTGTCGCCGGTCTCGACGCGTACGGCAAAACCTATCGAGCTGCCGCCGATCTTCGCGACGGTCACCGTAAAGCGCGCGGGATCGTCGAAGCGCAGACCGCGATGGAAGATGCAGGCGGAGCGGCGGACGAGATAGGCCGGTTCTTCCGCAATTGCCGGCCGGTGACGCCAGAGATTGGCAAGCGCGGCCTCCGCATGCGCATAATAGGCCGCATTGTGCATATGGCCGTGCATGTCTATATCGCGGAACGGAATGCGGACTTCCGTGACATTTTCCCGCTCTGTGCCGTCCATGCGAGGCTCCCCGATGCGCTCCACACTCGTTAGACAGTTTGGCGACCCCGGACAAGTCATCGAGCTCGTGGACGCACCCCGCCCTGCCGCAGGCGCGGGCGAAGTCGAGGTCGAGATATCGCTCGCGGCAATCAATCCTTCGGACCTGGTCCCCGTTACGGGCGCCTACAGCGCGCGCACCGTCCTGCCTTTCGTCCCCGGCTTCGAGGGCGTCGGCATCGTCAGGCGCGTCGGGCCGGACGTGCAAGGCATCAAGGCCGGAGATCGGGTCGTCCCGATCGGCGCGAGCGGGCTTTGGCAGCAATTCCTCCTCCGCCCCGCCGAATGGTGCTTTCGCGTGCCGGACGGGATCGAAGACGCGCAGGCGGCCATGAGCTATGTCAATCCGCTAACGGCGTTGAGGCTTGTCGAAGCGCTGCGGGAGCATTTCGGATCGCTCGAGGGCATGGATGTCGGCGTGACCGCTGCGGGCTCTGCCATCGGCGGCATGCTGATGAAGCTGCTTGCGCTCGAAGGCGCGGTGCCGACGGCCATGCTTCGCAGCGAGAGGAGACGCGGCCGTCTCGGCGAGGCACACCGGATCCTGGTGGCCGACAGGGGCGATCTCCTCATGGACAGCCAATTCGATGCGGTGCTGGATGCCGTCGGCGGCGCGCTGGCGGGCGAGCTGATCGGGCGGTCCATCCGCCCCGGCGGGACCTTCATCCAATATGGAGCGCTCAGCGGCGCACCCGTGCCTCAGACGGCGATCAGCGGCCGGCCCGACATACGTTTCGCCTTTCTTTGGCTGAGAACCTGGGTGCATTCCGCCGGCCGGGAGGCACTCGAAGCCGCTTTCCTGCGCAGCTTCGCCGGGCTGCAGAGCGGCCTCTTTACCAGCCCTGTTGCCGCCACCTACCCCTTGAGCAGGCTTGCCGACGCCCTTGCGCATCAGGCCGACCCGGATCGCGACGGCAAGATCCTGCTCGATCCGCGCTGTTGAAAATCGGCAGTTTCGCGTCGCGCGCCATGGATTTTGACAGGCATGCGCACTAGGTTCGCCGGATGACCACGCATCTCTACGAAAATCCGGTCTTCCTGAAGCACGAGGTCCCGGAAGGGCACCCCGAACGGCCGGATCGGCTGAAGGCCCTGAATCTTGCGTTGGAGCATCCGAATTTCGCGGATCTGGAGCGGGTCGAGGCATCGAAGGGTGACGAAAATCTGGTGTTGCTCGCTCACACGGAAGAGCACCTGCTGCGAATCAAGCGGGACATTCCGGACGAGGACATCAACCAGCTCGAGGCCGATACCTATGCAGGCCCGCAAAGCCTCGAGGCCGCGTTGACCGGCATCGGCGGTGCTGTGGCGGCTGTCGACGCGGTTTTTGCGGGCGAAGCGGACAATGCCTTCGTCGCAGCCCGCCCGCCCGGCCACCATGCCGAGAAGAACAGGGCCATGGGCTTCTGCTTTTTCAACAATGTAGCGATCGCCGCGCGCCACGCGCAGACGGCGCATGGTGCCGAACGCGTTGCCATCGTCGACTGGGACGTCCACCACGGCAACGGCACGCAGGACATTTTCTGGGACGACCCGTCGGTGCTCTTCTGCTCCACGCATCAGATACCGCTCTATCCCGGTACCGGTGCCAAGGACGAGACGGGCGTCAGGAACAATGTCGTCAATGCGCCGATTTCGCCCAATAGCGGCAGCGAGCATTTCCGCGATGCCTTCCGTTCGCGCGTGCTGCCCGCGCTTGAAAATTTCCGGCCCGATTTTCTTCTGATTTCCGCCGGCTTCGACGCCCACCACCGCGATCCATTGGCCCAGATCAATCTGGTCGGCGAAGATTTCGACTGGGCGACGGGTCGTCTCATTGACGTTGCCGGCAGGAGCGCCGGCAACCGCATCGTCAGCCTGCTCGAAGGCGGCTATGACTTGCAAGGCCTGGCCGAGTCGGCCGGTCTGCATATCCTGAGATTGATGAGAGGGTAATTCATGGACAACAATGCGCAACCGGACGTTTCCGCCCTCTCCTTCGAGCAGGCCGTCGAGGAATTGGAACGTATCGTTTCGGCGCTTGAACGCGGCGACGTCGCACTCGACAAATCGATCGAGATCTACGAGCGCGGCGAGGCCCTGAAGAAGCACTGCGAGGCCCTGTTGAAGGCGGCAGAGGACCGTATCGAAAAGATCCGCCTCGACCGCGCCGGCCGGCCGCAGGGAGTCGAGCCGCTCGACGCGGAGTAGTTTTCATTCCAGGCGAGATTCGCCCCTCATCCGGCCTGCCGGCACTCCCAGCAGGCGAGGCGAAGGGACAAGCGGCACGCATCGGTGCAAACCCACCTGCGGGACTCCAAACAGAAACACTCCGTCTCCCGATTGCCGCTACCGAACCGGAAGCACTGACGGTAGTCTTCAGTGAATGCCATCAACCGGAGCGCCTGCCATGTCCTTCTTTCCCGGTCCCGATCCGCTCGCCGGCGACAAGCCCGCCTGCGACGCAATCGAGCATCTGATCATCCCGCGTACCAGCGATATCGGCGGCCTGCAGGTCAGGCGGGCGCTGCCGACGGCAAAGCGCCGGCTCGTCGGTCCTTTCATCTTCTTCGACCGGATGGGCCCGGCGCTGCTGCGTGCCGGCCAGGCGATCGACGTCCGCCCGCATCCGCATATCGGGCTTTCGACCGTCACCTACCTGTTCGACGGCGAGATCAAGCACCGCGACAGCCTCGGCACCGAAATGGTCATTCGCCCCGGCGACGTGAACCTGATGACCGCCGGGCGCGGCATCGTGCATTCGGAGCGCTCGCCGGAAAACCAGCGCGGGCACGAACGCTCTCTTTCAGGACTGCAGACCTGGCTGGCGCTGCCCGACGCCATGGAGGAGATCGATCCGGTCTTCGCGCATACCGAGGAGCGCATGCTGCCGCATCTTGCCGACGGCGGGGTTCGCGCGCGCGTCGTCATCGGTCAGTTCGAAGGGGCGGCTTCGCCCGTCTCCACCTTTACCGATACGATCTATGTCGACCTGATGATCGAGCCCGGCAAGAGCGCGCCTTTCGCGGCCAACTGGGAAGAGCGCGCACTCTACATCCTTGCCGGCGAAGCGATCATCGCCGGCGACCATTTCGACGACAATCAACTCCTCGTCTTTCGTCCCGGCGACGAAATCACCATCACCGCGGGGCCTGCAGGCTGTCACGTGATGCTCTTCGGCGGGGCAGCGCTCGGCTCGCCGCGCCATATCTGGTGGAACTTCGTTTCCTCCTCCAAGGAGCGGATCGACAAGGCAAAGGAAGAATGGCGCACGGGACGCTTCGATATCGTGCCGGGAGACGAGGAAGAGTTCATACCCTTGCCCGCAAGCTGACCTCCGCTAAGCTCGTTTTCAGGCATTGGATCGCGATGCGGCGGAAAACCGCGCAGGTTTTCCTCATCCCGCTCTTGGTTGAAGCCGCAGGAAAGCCTAATTTTGCATTCAACGGCGATTACCTCTAAGAAAGAGCCGTTCCGACGACCCAACAACAATGCGCGCGCCTATCTCCGGCGCGCATGAGGCATGCAGCGTGACACAACTGCCAACCAATCCGATGCCGGCAACTCCCCTGCTCGATAAGGTCGAATATCCCGAGGATCTGAAGAAGATCGACGACAGGGACCTGCCGCAGCTGGCGGCCGAATTGCGTGCCGAGATGGTCGATGCCGTGTCGCGCACCGGTGGACATCTGGGCGCGGGCCTCGGCGTCGTCGAACTGACGATCGCCATCCACAAGATCTTCGACACGCCGCATGACCGCTTGATCTTCGATGTCGGACACCAGTGCTATCCGCACAAGATCCTGACCGGCCGGCGCGATCGCATCCGCACCTTGCGCCAGGAAGACGGGCTCTCGGGCTTCACCCGGCGGGCGGAAAGCGAATACGACCCCTTCGGCGCAGCACACTCCTCCACCTCGATCTCGGCCGGTCTCGGCATGGCTGTCGCCGCCGAACTCGACGGCAAGAGCCGCAATGTGATCGCGGTGATCGGCGACGGCGCCATGTCGGCCGGGATGGCCTTCGAAGCGCTCAACAATGCCGGCGCGCTCGATGCGCGCCTCATCGTCATTCTCAACGACAACGACATGTCGATCGCACCACCGACCGGCGCGATGAGCGCCTATCTGGCGCGGCTCGCCTCCGGGCGGACCTATATGGGCATTCGCGAGGTCGGCAAGAAACTCACCGCCTATCTCGGCAAGACCGTCGACCGGGCGATCACCCGCGCGGTGGAGCATGCCCGGGGCTACGTCACCGGCGGCACGCTCTTCGAGGAGATGGGTTTCTACCATATCGGCCCGATCGACGGACACTCCTTCGACCACCTGCTTCCGGTCCTGCGCAACGTTCGCGACAATGCGAAAGGCCCGGTTCTGATCCATGTCGTCACGCAGAAGGGCAAGGGCTATCCGCCAGCCGAAGCCGCGGCCGACAAGTATCACGGCGTCAACAAATTCGACGTGATTACCGGGGCTCAGGCGAAAGCGAAGCCCAACGCCCCCGCCTATACTTCCGTCTTCGCGGACGCGCTCACCCAGGAGGCGACCCTCGACGACAAGATCGTTGCGATCACTGCCGCCATGCCGTCCGGGACGGGCCTCGACAAGTTCGCCTCGGTGCATCCCTCGCGCTGCTTCGATGTCGGCATAGCCGAGCAGCATGCCGTGACTTTCGCCGCCGGCCTTGCGGCGGAAGGATACAAACCCTTTGCGGCCCTTTATTCCACCTTCCTGCAACGCGCCTATGATCAGGTTGTCCACGACGTGGCCATCCAGGGTCTGCCTGTCCGCTTTCCGATCGACCGCGCCGGTTTCGTCGGCGCCGACGGGCCGACCCATGCCGGCTCCTTCGACACGACCTATCTGGCGACACTGCCGGGCTTCGTCGTCATGGCGGCGGCCGACGAGGCGGAGCTGAAGCATATGGTGCGCACCGCCGCGGCCTACGACGAGGGTCCGATTTCGTTCCGCTATCCGCGCGGCGAAGGCGTTGGCGTCGAGTTGCCGGAACGCGGCGAGATTCTTGCGATCGGCAAGGGCCGGATCGTCAAGCAGGGGAGCAAGGTGGCGCTGCTTTCCTTCGGCACACGGCTCGCCGATTGTCTGCTGGCGGCGGAAGACCTGGATGCCGCCGGCCTCTCGACGACCGTCGCCGACGCCCGCTTCGCCAAGCCGCTCGATCATGATCTGATCCGTCAGCTTGCCCGCCATCACGAGGTTCTGATCACCATCGAGGAAGGGGCGGTCGGCGGCTTCGCAAGCCACGTGCTGCAGTTCCTTGCGGAAGAGGGCCTCCTCGACGGCGGCCTCAAGGTGCGCCCCATGGTCATGCCCGACATTTGGATGGAGCAGGCAAAACCGGAAGCGATGTACGCCCGTGCCGGCCTCGACCGCGCCGGCATCGTATCCACCGTCTTCAAGGCGCTCGGCCAGAAGCGCGGCGTCGGCCTCGGCGCCGCCGGCTGAGCCGTCCAAGAGTTCGCTTGCATTGCGCGGCGGGACGCGCGATGACGACCCATGTCCCAAGATACACAGATGACGATCCGCCTCGATCAATTGCTCCTGAACAGGGGCTTGGTGGCCAGCCGCGCACGCGCACGCGACGCGATCCAGCGGGGAACCGTGAAGGTCGACGGCCGCACCGTGACCAAGCCGGCCTCGACCTTCGCGCAAAGCGTTACGCTCACCATTGACGATCCGGCGCAGGATTATGTTTCGCGTGCGGCACTGAAACTCGTGGCGGCGCTCGATCACTTCGGCCTCGATCCATCGGAGCAGACCTGTCTCGACGTCGGGGCCTCGACCGGCGGCTTTACCGAGGTGCTGCTGAAGCGCGGCGCCGCGCATGTGGTCGCCGTCGATGTCGGCCACGGTCAGATACATCCGCGCGTCGCCGAAGACCCGCGCGTGACGAACATCGAAGGCCTGAATGCCCGGTCCATGACCCGCGGCGACGTCGGTGAACGCGCCATCACTTTCATCGTCTCGGATGTCTCCTTCATCTCGCTGAAGCTGGCGCTGCCGCCGGCCCTCGGCCTGGCGGAACCGGGCGCCTGCTGCATCCTCCTCGTCAAGCCGCAGTTCGAGGCCGGCCGCGATGCGATCAGCAAGGCCGGGCTGCTGAAGGATCCGGAGAGCGCTCCGGCGGTGGCAGCCGAACTCGAGCGGTGGCTTGTCGAAGACATGGGCTGGCGAAGCCTCGGCCTGATCCCCTCGCCCATTGCCGGCGGTGACGGCAACAGCGAATTTCTTCTGGCGGGGCGCAAGCCATGAGCACCAGGATCGTGACCATCGATCGTCTCGGCGCCCAAGGCGACGGCGTCGCTCGGACGGAAGCCGGCCCCGTCTTTGCACCGTTCACGCTCCCCGGCGAGACCGTCTCGCTCGCGGTCAACAAGGCGAACGGCACGCTGATATCGCTGAAGGAGGCTTCCCCGGAGCGGGTCGAGCCGCCATGCCGGCATTTCGGGCCGGACGGTGTCAACGGGACGTGCGGCGGCTGCACGCTGCAGCACGCATCCGACGCGCTCTACCACGCCTTCAAGCGCAATCTCGTCATCGACGCCTTGAGGTCGAAGGGACTGACGCCGGAGGTCGCCCCGCTGATCATCGCGCGGCCCGGCGATCGCCGCCGTGCCGTTTTCACCGCCCGGCGGACGGAAAAGGAACTGCTGCTCGGCTATAACCAGATGCAGAGCCATCATATCGTTTCGATCGGCGAATGTCCGATCACCAGCCCGGGCATCGTCTCGCGGCTGGCGACCATCCGCAAGATCGCCGCGGCCATGGCGTCGAGCGCCGAACCGTTCCGTATCACCGTGCTCGAAACCGATACGGGCCTCGATCTCGCCTTCGAGGGGGTGAAACTCAGCGACCCGCAGCGGCGCTCGACCGTCGATGCCGTTCTTGGCGAGCGAGGCATCGCGCGCGTCAGCTTGAACGGCGAGATCGTCGTCGAGCCGATCAAGCCCGCGATCGATTTCGGCGGTGTGACGGTTTTGCCGCCGCCCGGCGCCTTCACTCAGGCGACACGGCCTGCCGAAGACGCGATGGCGAAGCTGGTGCTGGCTCACGTCGGCAAGGCGAAGCGCGTTGCCGATCTTTTCGCCGGCATCGGCACTTTTGCGCTGAGGATTGCACGAACGGCACGCGTTCACGCGGTCGAAGGCGACGACAGGGCCGTGAAGGCGCTGGATTTCACCGCACGCAACACCCAGGGGCTGAAGCCGGTGACCGCCGAGAAGCGCGATCTTTTCCGCCGGCCGATGATGGCGCAGGAATTGAAGGCCTTCGACGCCGTGGTCTTCGACCCGCCCCGCGCCGGCGCCGAAACGCAATGCCACGAGCTTGCCCGATCCGGCGTGAAGAAGGTCGCCGCCGTCTCCTGTAATCCGGTGAGCCTGGCGAGGGACCTTTCGATACTGACCGCAGCCGGTTATCGCATTACCGGGGTGACGCCGATCGACCAGTTCCTCTGGTCGGCACATGTGGAAACGGTAGCGACGCTCGAAAAATGAAAAAGGCCCGGCGACGAACCGGGCCTTGTTTGTTCAAGCTGTTCCACGGAAACCGCTGCACGTTCCCCGGGATTGCGGTCAGGCCGCGCGGCGGCGGCTCGCGGCCTGGTAAGAGGCCGCTTGCGTCTCGCCCAGTATGAACTGGGAGAGCAGCGCGTTGAGCGCCGCTGCCTCGGATGCGAGACCGTGACTGGCGGCCGTCTGCTGCTCGACCATCGCGGCGTTCTGCTGCGTGCCCTGGTCCATCGTGTTGACGGCCGTGTTGATCTCCTGGAGACCGGTCGACTGCTCGCGCGTCGCCGTCACGATTGCGCTTACATGCTTGTTGATCTCCTGCACCTCGGCGACGATCGCCTGCAGCGCCCGTCCGGTATCGCCGACCAGCGTCACGCCGGAATGCACCTGCTCGCCGGAGGTCGTGATCAGCGCCTTGATTTCCTTGGCGGCATTGGCCGAGCGTTGAGCGAGTTCGCGCACCTCCTGGGCGACGACCGCGAAACCCTTGCCCGCCTCGCCGGCCCGCGCCGCTTCGACGCCGGCATTCAGCGCCAGGAGATTGGTCTGGAAAGCGATGTCGTCGATGACGCCGATAATGTTCGAGATTTCTCCTGATGATTTCTCGATGGCATGCATGGCCTCGACCGCATTCTGCACCACTTCCCCGGACTTCTCCGCACCGGCACGGGTACGGGCGACCAGCGCACCGACTTCCTCGGCCCGGTGGGCGGAATCGCGGACGGTCGTGGTGATCTCCTCGAGCGCAGCGGCCGTTTCTTCGACGGATGCCGCCTGCTGTTCGGTTCGGCGTGCGAGGTCGTCGGCCGCCGAACGGATTTCGCTCGCACCCGCGTCGATCGCGCGGGCATTCGCGCCGACTGCGCAAAGCGCGTCGTGCAGCTTGGCGACCGAGTTGTTGAAGTCTTCGCGGAGGCGATCCAGGCGATCGGCAAAGGGACTGCCGATCCGATAGGCGAGATCGCCGTCGGCCAGCCGTCCGAGACCCGTTGCCAGCGCATCGACCGCATGCTGAACCTCGGCTGCATCGCGGGTCTTCTGCGCCTCGCGCTCGAGGCGCTCGCGCTCCGAAAGCGACCGGTTGGAATCGGCCTCGTCTTCCAGGCGCTTCCGTTCGACCGCATTAGCGCGGAAAACGGCGACGGCCGCCGCCATCGACCCGATCTGGTCGCGCCGCTCCTCACCCGGAATCGTAACGTCGAGACTGCCGGCTGCGAGCTTCTCCATGGCGCCAGTCATGTCGGTTACCGGACGGATGACGAGGCGGCTCAGAAGCGTCGCGAGGAAGGCGATCATGGCGCCGACCGCCAGGATCGTGGCGATCGTCGCGGCGACGCGGAACTGGCTGATCGCCGAATAGGCGACATCCGCATCGAGCGCGAAGCCGACATACCATTCGACCGACGGGAGCCCCTTCACCGGCACGAAGCTCACGAGCATCGGCTTGCCGTCGAGTTCGGTGTGCATGATCCCGGTGCCGATCGCCGGCGTATCCGCCGGGAAGGCGTCGGCGAGCGTCTTCGTCACGAGCTTGGCATTCGGATGAACCAGTATCTGGCCATCCTTGTTGGCAAGGAACGCAAAGCCTTCGCCGCCGACATCGATGCCGTTGACCATGGAAACGAGGGCCTTCAGCGAGAAATCGCTGCCGGTCACACCGTAAAGCTTGCCTTCGTGCTTCACCGGCACAGCGGCGCTGATGATCAGGTCGCCGCTCGACGCGTCGACATAGGGTTCGGTAAGGACGCGTGCATCGGCTTTCACCGCCTGCTGATACCAAGGGCGCTGGCGCGGATCGTAGCCGTCGGGCATTTTCGAATCCGGCCAGATCATGAACCGGCCGCTCTCGTCGCCGACATAGGTGGAGATGAATTCGCCGGTCATCACGTCGTTCTTCAGGACGCCCTGAATGGCCGCTTCGTCAGCCACCCGGCCGGCAGCGTCCGCCGCCATCGCGGTCAGCGTCACACGGCCGTTCAGCCAGTTGGCGACGCTCTGCGCCGCCTGATTTCCGGAGGAAGCGATATCCTCCTCCACTGCTTTCGTGGTCGTGGCGCGCTGGAGGCTGTCGATATAGACGGAAAAGCCTGCAAAGGCGCCGACGACGACGCAGGACGCGGCAACGAGAATGCGCGTCATGAGATTCGATCGTTTGGACAAGGTGGGGCTCCCTGAAAGAGGCGGCAACGCCGCCGGGATGAGCTCGCGATGATCTTCCCGGGCGCGACGGATCGGCCGCTGAGCGACTTGAAGGACGGCGGGAAAACGATGGGACATGCCGCAAAGGCGGTGCCGGCAATGCTTCATGCGGCCGGGGGCCTCGCGTGCCGCACAATTCCTGCGGCGCCGAAGGAGACCTACTGCGGCAGGACGCTAGCGGGAGCTATTTAAGAAGCGATTAAAATTGATGCATGCAAGTCGCGATGGCCGGAAGCGACGTGACGAATTGCCGCCTACCGGCGCATGAAGGCCTCGAACGCCGCGCGCGCCTCGGCGCTTTTCAATTGCGCGGCAAAATGCTTCGCCTCCTCCTCGATCCGGGCAAGCACATGGCTGCGATCGCCGCGAATGAGGTCGCGGGCGATGCGCAGCGCTTCCGGCGGTTTTTTTGCCAGGCGCGCTGCAGTTGATAGCGTTTCATCCTCGACGGCGGTCTCTTCCACGATCTTCCAGATAAGCCCGGCCTCGCGCGCACCGGCCGCGTCGAGCGGCTCGCCGGCAGCAAGCAGGGCAAAGGCGCGCTGATGGCCCATGATGCGCGGAGCGCTCAGGCTCGAGGCCGCTTCCGGAACGAGCGCCAGATCGACGAACGGGGTCTTGAACACCGAGCGGGCCGAGGCGACCGTCAGGTCGCAATGGAGGTGGATCGTCGTGCCGATTCCGATGGCCAGTCCGTCTACGCCGGAAACGATCGGTTTCGTCGCGCCGGCAAGCGCCCGCAGGAAATCCAAAACCTCGTCCCCCATGCTGCCCCCCATGGCGAAGGCGAGGAAGTCGGCCATGTCGTTGCCGGCCGAGAAGCACCCTGCCGTTCCGAGGAATGCCATCGCGCGGATGGCGGGATCCGTTCCGGCAGCGGTCAGCGCCTCCGTCATCCTGGCGTACATCTGGCGCGTGATGGCGTTCTTCTTCTCCGGCCGATTGAACCGGATAAGCTGAACGCCGGGATAGGCTTCCGGCCGTTCGACGAGCACGTGGTCGGTCATGGGTTTCCCTCAGTCGAGTATGGAACGGGCTGCGGCGAGACTTTCCGCCCCGTTGACGACACGGTCCTTGAGCGCGCTCGTCTCCGAGAGCAGATTTTCCGCTGCGAAGCGGCAAAGCGCAACGCGCCGATCCTGCCTCCCGTCACCGGCTTCGGCAAGACCGCCTTTGGCGAGATAGACTCCGGTCAGCACGAGGCCGAACAGGCGCTGATAGGCAGTCGCACCGGCGAGAGCCTCGGCGAGCTTTCCGTCGCGAAGCCTCGAAAGCAGCCAGTCGGTCGCCCCTTCGAGATCCGCAATTGCCGCATCGAGCCGTGCGGCCGTCTCGCCGAAACCTTCCCTGTTCGACGCGGCAGCGGCAGCGGCGACCTCTCGGAGTTCGGCGATGAAGCCGCGCACCTGTGCGCCATCGGAGAGCGTCAGCTTGCGGGTGACGAGGTCGATCGCCTGAATGCCGTTGGTGCCTTCGTAGATCGGCGCGATTCGGGCGTCGCGGAGATAGCGCGCGGCCCCGGTCTCCTCGATGAAGCCCATGCCGCCATGGACCTGAATGCCCATCGAGGCGACGTCGACGCCGGCGTCGGTGGCGAAGGACTTGGCGATCGGCGTCAGCAGGCTCGAACGCTCCTGCCAGTGGCGGGCTCCCTCCCCTTGCGCGGCATGCGCCATGTCGACGGCGTGGGCGCAGGCATAGGCGATGGCGCGCGATCCCTGCGTCAGCGCTTTCATCGTCAGCAGCGTGCGGGCGATATCCGGATGCTCGATGATCGGACTCATGCCGTCGCCGCTCCACCCCGGCGCGCGGCCCTGCGTGCGCTCCTTGGCGTAGGCGATCGCTTTCTGGGTGGCGGCCTCCGCGATGGCGACGCCCTGCATCCCGACCGCGAGCCGCGCATTGTTCATCATCGTGAACATGCAGGCGAGACCGCGGTTTTCATCACCAATCAGATAGCCGATCGCCCCCTTCTCGCGGCCGAATTTCCCGTCGCCGTAGATCATGGTGCAGGTCGGCGATCCGTGGATGCCGAGTTTGTGCTCCAGCGAGTGGCAGAAAACGTCGTTGCGCTCGCCAAGCGTACCGTCCTCGTTGACGAGGAACTTCGGCACGAGAAACAGCGAAATGCCCTTCGTTCCGGATGGCGCATCGGGCAGCCGCGCGAGTACCAGATGGACGATATTGTCGGTGAAATCGTGCTCGCCCCAGGTGATGAAGATCTTCTGCCCCAGGATGCGATAGGTACCGTCGTCGCGGCGCTCCGCGCGGGTCTTCAGCACGCCGAGGTCCGAGCCGGCATGCGGCTCGGTCAGGTTCATGGTCCCCATCCATTCGCCCGAGACCATCTTCGGCAGGAAGGTCGCCTTCAGAGCGTCGGTGCCGTGCTTCTCGAGCGCTTCGATGGCGCCCATGGTAAGCGTCGGCGCAAGGGCGAAGGCCATCGAGCCGCTGTTCCACATTTCCATGGCGGCGACGTGCAACATGTGCGGCAGGTTCTGCCCGCCGAAAGCTTCCGGAGCCGTCAGGCCGTTCCAGCCGCCGGCGATCCAGTTGCGGTAGAGCTCCCGCCAGCCCTCCGGCGTCTTGACGGCGCCATCGACGAGCCGCGATCCCTGCCGGTCGCCCACCTCGCCGAGCGGCGCCACCTCTTCCGAGGCGAAGCGCCCGGCCTCGCCGAGGATCGCGTCCACAAGGTCCTCGCCGAGTTCGCCGAACGTCCCGGCGTCGAGCACCTCGGACAGGCCGGCGACGTGTTTCAGGGTGAATGCGATCTCGTCGACCGGTGCCTTGTACATGGTGCTCCTCCCTGTATCCGCCGCCGTCCGCAGCGGGCGCCTTTTAGATGCGCAGCAGACTAATCATTTTTACGTGAACGTCAACGTCAACTCGCCACGGGCGGCTGGCGTTCCGGCCAGCGAAACTGTAACAAAACTGTCATGGGCCGCGAATAGAAGCCGACTCGACCGCTCCGGGCCGAGGCACTCCGATGAACCTGATTTCACCCGAAATACCGGGCCTCGTCTGGGCCTACCGGTTCGCACCGGGCGAAAGCCGGTGTCAGCGCATAGCTGCCGATTCGCCCGTTGAAAGCCTTAAGGCAGGTGAAGATTGGGTCTGGTTGCACCTCGCGCTCAGCGACGCGCGCACACCGGCGCTGATCGAGCGCATCGGCAATCTTCCGCAGGAGGCAATCGCGACCCTTACGAGCCACGACACGCAGGCGGCGATCACGGTCGCGGATGACGTCGTGCACGGCACGCTGGTCGATTTCGAGCGGACATTCGACGCGGTGACGCAGACGATCGGCTGGCTTCATTTCGCCGTCAGCGACCGGATGATCATCACCACGCGCCTGCATCCGCTAAGGAGCATCGACCGGGTGAAGGCGGCCGTGGAAAAGAGCTCCAAATGCAGCCGCCCGATCGATCTCTTCGAAATGCTCGTCGTCGAGTTCCAGCGCACCCTGATCACGCTGGTGCTCGAATTGACGGAGGAATTGAACATCATCGAGGACCATGTCTATGGCGAGGCGGGACACAGGAAACAGCCGGGGCTGGCGCCCTTGCGACGGACCGTCGTGCGGCTGCACCGGCACTTAAGGACCGTGCTCGCCCTGCTGCGCCGGGCCGGGGCACTGGAAGAGGACGAGGTGCCGCCGGGCTTCATCGACGTGACCGAGAGGCTCTCCGATCGGCTGGAATCCGTCGACCGCGATGTGTTCGCTCTTCAGGAACGCGCACGGCTGCTGCACGAGGAAATCGACAGCAAGATTTCCTCGGAAACGAACCGCCATCTCTATATCCTCTCGCTGATGACAGCCTTCCTTCTGCCGCCGACGCTGGTGACCGGCTTTTTCGGCATGAACACGGGGGCGCTACCCTTCTCCGAGGGCAGCGGCACCGTTTTTGCGGGAATGTTCATTGCCTCGTCGATGGGCGTTGCCTGGCTCGTGCTCAAGCGCATCGGCATTATTTGAGCGAAGCGGACCGATCAGCTATAGGGAGAATAGCACTGCCGGCGGGGCCCGTTATAGGGCTGATAGCTGTTGTCGTAAGCCCTGTAAGAGCGGTAGCGATCATAGCACCATTGGATATGCCGGCTGCCGTAGCGCACCGGCGGGCGAACGGCGGGACGGCGCTCGATCACGATGCCGGGTCGGAAGGCAGCCCCCGGGTACCACCAACCGCGGTAATAGCGATAGCCGGGTCGCTGATAGCGGTACCCACGATAGCCGTTATAGTAATAGAAGTCGCCATACCGATAATAACCGCGCCGCGGCGCGTACTGAACGTCCGTGACGGCGCTCTCGACGGCAACCCGCGGGGGCAGAGGCGTGAAAGCCTGAGACGGCACCGCCGATGCCGCCAGCGTCATCGCTGCAAGCGCGCCCGAAAGCCATTTCAGTGACATCATTTCCTCCTGCCTTCGATTTCATGTACAACCGGCCCTTGCAAGGGCGACATACCAAGACTAGGGCAGAAGTCGCCGGAAGCAACCATCGCGCGCGGATGCAGCAAAGGAAAAATCTCGCCGTCGATACAATCCTGGGCGGAATCGGACCGTCGACTTTGCCTCTTGAGGTCGGTGTACAGAAGCGTCCGCCTCGCGCAGATTGAGGCCGGGGCTGAGATTTACGACCTCTTAACTCTAAGTCGGCAATCTCAGAGAATGGAAAAGCGGGGAATCTCGATCATAGGGATGATCTTGCGCCTGGCGGTCCTCATGGGCCTGACCTTCGCGGCGGCGAACGCACGCGCGAGCGAAGTGGAGCCGTGGAAAGAGCGGCGGAACGCCCTCATCGTCGACGCTTACGAGCTGAACAGCATCGACTGGGAAGCCATGCTGAAGGACAAGCGGATAGCGGGCTTCATCGCGAAGGCTTCCGACGGCCTGCCGGAAAGCTACACCTGTACCGGTGACCACGGCGGCGATACGGTTGCACACTGCAAGACGATGTGGCGCAAATATGCGGTCAGCCGGGAACTCTATCAGACGCGCCGGATGATCGCGCGCTCGCATGGCCTGCTCTGGGGCGCCTATCATCTGGCAAGGCCCGGCAACCCCGTCGATCAGGCGAACCACTTCATCGACTATGCCGATCCGCGCGACGACGAGCTGATGGTGCTCGATATCGAAGGGATCGATCCGGAAAAATACATGTCGCTCGAAGACGCAGCAATCTTCGCGGGCCATGTGAAGGCCCGGACGGGGCGCTATCCCGTCCTCTATACCAACCACGCAACCGCGAAACACATTGCCGCCAACCGAATCAAGCATCGGCTTCTAGCGCGTCTTCCGCTCTGGTATGCGCGCTATAAGCCCGATATCCGCAAAGTCTTTCCGATGGGAAACTGGGACCGCTACGCGCTCTGGCAATTCTCGTCGGCGCATAATTGCGGAAAGAAGCGTTGCCCCTATCGGGTGCCCGGCACCCTCGACGATATAGACGTGAATGTCGCAGCGATGAGTGCATCGGCACTGAAGAGAGTCTGGCCCCATGGCGCGCTTCTTCCGGAGAAGCCGCCGGTGCTCACCGTTATCGCCTCGGCCACCGTCGGCACGATCCCGGCGTTGAATGCGAGTGCAACGGCCGCTCTTTCGCGGCCGCTGGTGATAAGCCGCGCCGAGGCGGAGAGCGGATCAGGGGCGGGCGCCGACGAGACGGTTACCGGCTCCATCGCCGTCAGGGCCGCCGAGGCACGCCTGCCCTACCAATCCGAGCGGCGGTAACTCAGGCCTCGATCTGGACGTCGCTTGTCGGCCGCGAACAGCAGGCGAGGATGTAGCCCTCCTCGATCTCATCGTCGAGAATGCCGCCATTGTGGTTCATCTCGACATCGCCGGCGATCTTCATCACCCGGCACGTTCCGCAGATGCCGCCCTCGCAGGCGGCCCCGATCCTGACGCCGTTGGCCCGGGCCGTCTGCAGAATCGTCTGGCCGGGAACGGCGGTCGCCTCCTTGCCGCTCATGGTAAAGGTCACCCGCGCCGCACCGGCCCCAGCATCGGCCGCCGGCCCCGCCCGAATTGCAAGCTCCTCGGCCGCCGGCGCCGCGGCGGGCTGGAAGCTCTCCTGGTGATAGCCGGCCATGTCGAAGCCCGCCGATTCCAGCATTGCCCGAACATTGCCCATGAACGGCTCGGGCCCGCAGCAGAAAACGGTTCTTTCCACGAAATCCGGTGCGAGCATCGGCAGCTTCGCCGCGTCGATGCGCCCGCGCAGACCATGCCAGCCATGCCGCGCCTCATGCCCCTCCACGAGGAAGCCGAGATTGAGCCGCGGCATTTGACGCGCGAGAACTTCGAGCTCCGTTCTGAAGAGGAGATCGTCGGGGCGGCGGGCGCAGGAAATGAAGGTGACATCCGTTTCCGGCGCGCAATCGGCCATCCAGCGCGTCATCGACATCATCGGCGTGACACCCGACCCCGCCGAAATGAAGAGATACTTTTCACCGGGATGACGGACGAAGCTGAAATCGCCGAGCGGCCCGAACGCCTTGAGCATCATGCCCGGCTTCAGATTGTCGAACATCCAGCGGGTGCCGATGCTTCCCGGCTGCGCCTTGACCGTGACCGCGACCGAAAGCGGGCGCGAGGGCGAGGACGACAGCGTATAGGTGCGCATCACCGGCTCGGCCGAGACGGGCAGTTCGAGCGTCACGAACTGCCCGGGCAGGTAGCGGAACCAGGCCGGCTTGTCGGATCGGAAGGTGAAAGTCATCACGTCGGCGGCTTCGGCTACGGCCGACGTGCACTCCAGCATGTGCTGACGGTCTCTCCAGGGATCGAGCTCGTCGAAATGGTGAAAGGAGCGAGGCATTTCCATGGTCATGCCACCCGCGAGAGCTGCGTGGCCCCGCCCTGAAGGCGGTCCAGCATGAAGCTCGAATACCACTCGACGAACTGCATGACGCCGCCCTCGTGTTCGGCCGAATATGGACCCGGCTCATAGGCCGGCGAGCGGATCCCGAACGCGTTTTCCTCGACGATCTGCCGGTCCTGGTCGTTGGTCTCCGTCCAGACGTGCGTCAGCTCGTCTATCGTATAGTCGACGCCCTCCACCGCATCCTTGTTGACCAGCCATTTGGTCGTAACCTGTGTCAGTTCCGGCCCGAGCGGCAGAACGCGGAAGGTGATCGCATGATCGCCCAGAATGTGGTTCCAGGTCGTCGGATAATGGAAGAGGAGCAGCGTGCCGATGCCATCGGCGTCAAGCCCGGCGGAGAGCTGCCTGCGCACGGCCTTCTGTCCGGACATCGTATAGCTCTCGGCGCCGTTGATCAGCGGCATTCTCGTCATGCGGAACTGGCCGGTGGGCGCGATCCTGAAAGCGCTCGGAAGGCCCGCCGCCTCGCATTTCTGCCAATGGGCGCCGATTTCCGGGTCGTTCATCGCCCCCTGGACACCGGTGACGGTCGGCGCTTCGGGATAGGTACGGCAGAGTTCCGGATGATTGGCGGCGCAGTGGTAGCACTCGCGATTGTTCTCCCAGACCAGCTTCCAATTGCCCTTCTCGACGATCGTGCTCTCGAAGGCGACCTTCGTTTCCCCGAGGCGGTGCGGCGCGAGATAGGCCGCGACCGTCTCGCGGAACGGCCGGAAGTCCATCGGTTGTTCGGCAAGGCTGATGAAGATGTAACCGCCGACGGTTTCGCAGTGGATCGGCTTAAGACTGTGTTCGGCCGGGTCGAAGCCCTCGGGCATCTGCCGCGCGAAGAGCAGGCGGCCGTCGAGCTCGTAGGTCCACTGGTGGTAGGGACAGACGAGTTTGGCGGATGAGCCTTTGTGCTGCGTGCAGACGCGCGAGCCGCGATGGCGGCACGAATTGTGCAGTGCCCGCACCGCGCCCTGTCTGTCTCGAACGATAACGACCGGGTAATCGCCGACCTGCACCGTGAAATAGTTCCCCGGCCGCGGGACTTCACAATCATGGCCGATGAACAGCCAATCCTTGTACCAGATCTGCTCCAGGTCCTGGCGATAATAATCAGGATCGACGTAGAAGGCGCGGTCGAGGCTGTAGCCATCGCGACGGGTCTTCAGCTTGCGCAGCATTTCGGTCTGAATTTCCATGCCCTTATCCTCGTTTTCCGCCGTTTCGGAGAGGCAGGACTGGAACCCGCGCCGGCCGCATGGACCCGCAACGCAATTGGCTCCGATCCGGCTGCCCGCCGCAACCAGCTACGGTCTGTTTCTGCTTCAAGGCTGGTTTCCGGGCTCTGGAGCTGTCCGCAAGGGACCTGCCCGGCGCCTTCCCGGACGCTGTGTCCAGTGGCCTTCTGCCGTGGCTGTTCGCTCCACCACCGTTGCGGGGGCAGCGCCGGGATTTGACCGGCTTCCCAATTCTCCGCCTTCCCTTCGAGGCAGCACCTTGAGTGTCCTCATCTAAGCCTCAGGGCCGGTCCGGCAACTGCCAATAGACGACATCCGCTTCCAGAAAGACGACAGCCATTCGCGGCGCAATCGGCACGATTGGCAGACGGATATTATCCATAACAAACAAGGAAGTAGGTGAATCTCCGCGCAGCCGGCGGATTTTTCGGCAGCGCCGTTCATGGCGCGAAGGCGGCTGGCCATTTTACGACACGGCCCACCGACACAAGGTCTGATCGATGCTCGCACGGCCGCAAACGAACCAATTCGTTAACTGTGATGATTTACGTTCGCTACCATCAACCCGCTTTCGGACAGGACGGCGCGACGACGCCCATGGCAAAACTCCGATATTACGACGCTGCCGACAAGGCGGCCGCACCGGCGAAAGCCAAGGCTCACACCGAGTTCCTGCGGACCGGCCGGATCGATAGACGCCGGTGGATGGCGAACGAGCGGCAGTATCTGAGTTATGCCGAGGTTGCGCAGCAGACGGCGCGGAAGCTGACGACGGCGGGCGAGACGACCCACAGCCGAATCAACGGGTTTCATGCCTCGATGCAGTTCCCGAAGATGGTCTACCATCGCACGCTCGCCAACAGTCCGCATCTCGGCTACTGCCACGTGACCGCCGCGAAAACCTGCCTCGCAAAGGGACATGAGATCACCTGGTCCTTTTATCTCGCGAACTTCTTCTGCGACCTCGGGAACGAGACCCATTTCTTCGACCGTATCCAGCCGGGCTATTCGCGCATGTATTTCGCCGTCGCGATCGAGCCCGATGCCGGCGAAGGACGGATCGTCGTCAACCGCAACGTGCGCGGCAACGGCCTGATTTTCCGGACGCAGGATCCGAAGGTGGCGCTGAAGAACGTGCTGATACTCGGCGCACGCGACGAAGCCTTGCGGCGGATCATTCGCAGCCTTTGACCAAGAAAATCGTTCTGTTTTTGCAATCGCTCCGTTAAGGAAGCGACGGAAAGGATCAGAACGCCATGGCCGAGATCATCGACACGCGCATCGAACCGGAGCGGGCAATCGAGACGGCTTGCGCAGTTCTTTCGGACGGGGAACCCGTGGCGATCCCCACGGAGACCGTATACGGCCTTGCTGCCGATGCCACGACCCCCGATGCGATCAGCCGCATTTACGAGATGAAGGGGCGGCCGCGGTTCAATCCGCTGATCTGTCACGTCTCCGATCTGGCGATGGCGGAGGCGCATGTGACCTTCGATCCGGTTTCGAGACGTCTGGCCGAGGCTTTTTGGCCTGGCCCCCTCACGCTGATCCTGCCGCAGCGGCGGGAAAGCACCGTGCACACGCTCGCATCCGCCGGTCTCGATACGCTCGGAATTCGGATGCCCGACGGGTTCTCGCGTCGGGTGATCGCCCGATTCGGGCGGCCTTTGGCGGCGCCGAGCGCCAACACCTCGGGCAAGATCAGTCCCACCAGTGCCGCCCATGTGCAGGCGGATCTCGGCTCCAGGCTGAAGCTCATCCTCGACGCAGGCCCGGCCGCGATCGGCCTTGAATCGACCATCGTCAAGGTCGAGAACGGAAAGCTGCGGCTGCTGAGGCCCGGGGGGCTCGACGCGGCAGAGATCGAAGCTTTGACCGGTCTTGCCATCGAGCGCCCGGAGACCGCCGGCGCTGTCATCGAGGCGCCCGGCATGCTCGCCTCGCATTATGCTCCCGGTGCCGCTGTGCGCCTCAATGCAGATGAGGTCCGGAAAGGAGAGGCCCTCATCCGCTTCGGCGGAAAGGCACTTCCCGGTGAAGGCGATGCCGCAATCGTCCTGGATCTCAGTCCGGGCGGCAGCCTGCGGGAAGCCGCGGCCAATCTTTTCGATTATATGAAAAAGGCGGATGCCAGCGGCGCCGCGACCATCGCTTTCGGCCCGATCCCGAGCGTGGGGCTCGGCGAAGCGATCATCGACCGGCTGCAGCGCGCGGCCGCGCCGCGGGGCTGATGGCCAGCGGCACGCTTGAAGCAACCACGTGATCCGAGGCAGGGCCATGACCACCATACTTCCATCTCCCGAACTCATCGCCTCCTTCGTCGACATCGTCGGGCCCGGCAATGCCCTCACCGCACCCGCCGACACGGCCCCCTACCTGGTCGAGTCCCGCGGGCTCTATCACGGCACGACGCCGCTCGTGCTCAGGCCCGGCTCCGTCGAGGAAGTTTCGCTGGTCATGCGGCTTGCGAGCCAGACCCGAACGGCAGTCGTGCCGCAGGGCGGCAACACCGGACATGTGGCCGGCCAGATTCCGCGCGAGGGCAGAGCCGACGTGGTCCTTTCCCTCGAGCGGCTGAACCGCATCCGCGACATCGACCCGGTCGGCAACGTGATCGTGGCCGATGCCGGTTGTATTCTGGCGGAGATCCAGAAGGCCGCCGATGACGTCGACCGGCTTTTTCCCCTGTCACTCGGCTCGGAAGGCTCTGCCAGGATCGGCGGCAATCTTTCGACCAATGCCGGCGGCACTGCCGTGCTTGTCTATGGCAATATGCGCCAGCTTTGCCTGGGGCTGGAGGTCGTGCTTCCGACCGGGGAGATCTGGAACGGGCTCAGACGCCTCAAGAAGGACAATACGGGCTACGATCTGCGCGATCTTTTCATCGGTGCCGAGGGAACGCTCGGCGTCATAACCGGCGCCGTTTTGAAGCTCTTCCCGAAACCGCGGGGCCACCAGGTGGCTTTTGCCGGCCTCAGAAGCGTCGAGGACGCACTGGTGCTTTTCGATCGGGCATCGAGCCTCTGCGGGCCGGCCCTGACGGGCTTCGAACTGATGCCGCGGCTCGGCATCGAGTTCACCACCCGGCACATCGCCGGCGTTCGAGATCCGATGGAAACGACGCATCCGTGGTACGCGTTGATCGATATCTCCACCTCGGATACCGCCGAAAGCGCGGAGCGGATGGTGCAAGACCTTCTCGAAGCGGTCATCTCCGACGGTCTCGTCGAGAACGCCGTCATTGCCCAGAACGAAGCGCAGCGCAGAGCCCTCTGGCACATGCGCGAAAGCATGTCGCCGGCACAAAAGCCCGAAGGCGGCTCGATCAAGCATGACGTTTCGGTCCCGGTATCGAGCATTCCGGCCTTCATGACGGAAGCGGATGCGCTGGTCTCCAAGGCCATTCCCGGCGCACGCATCTGCGCCTTCGGCCATATGGGCGACGGCAATATCCACTACAACATCTCCCAGCCCGTCGGCGCGGACAAGCAGGGCTTTCTCGACCGGTGGCGCGAGATCAATGCGATCGTTCACGCCGTCGTGCTCAAGCATGAGGGCTCGATATCTGCCGAGCATGGCATCGGCCAGTTGAAACGCGACGAACTCGCGGCGATCCGCTCGCCGATCGAGATCGAGCTCATGCGGCGGATCAAGCACGCTTTCGACCCGGCGGGGATCATGAACCCCGATAAGGTGCTGCGCGAGGATTGAGGCGAGTAACGACGCGTGCCGGTCCGGCCGCCGTTAAGCCCTACCCGCCCTTCCTGAGTTGCGACAGTTGGAAGAGCGTATCGGCGCTGATGCCGATATTGCTGCCGCTGCCCGAGAGCACCACCACGGCCGGATCGACTTCCATGTTGTTCTCCAGATCGTAGAGCACGGTGAAGCGCGCGAGGAGCTTCTTCAGCTCGGCCGGATCGCTCAGCTTCTCTAGCTCGAGGTTCTTCTCGACGATCTTTGCCTGCTGGTCGATGTCCATGGAACTGAATTCGTCGGGCAGGCTGAAGATCGTGCGGAACACTTCGGCGAGCGCATCATCGGCCAGGAGATCGTAAGCGTCGACGAGCGAGCCTGCCTGGCGCTCGAAATAGAGTGCCAGGCGGACACCTGCATTGTCCTCGCCGGCCTGTTCTTCCAGCGTCTGGTGCAGATACCGGTCGAGGGTCTCGTAAAGCCCCTGCCGCGTGACGATGACGCTCTTGTCCTCGCGCAGCACGTTGCCGCCGCGGTCGAAATTGAACGAGGTGACCAGGGCGATATAGGCCCCGGAGTTCTGCTGCTGATTGATGAAGCTCTTGGGATCGTCCAGATCGGAGGTGAAGATGTCGCGAAGGAAATCGACGGTGACATTCTCGGGATCGATGCCGTTTGCCGCGAGAGCGAAATCGACCAGGCGGGAATCGGCCAGAAATTCGTCGAGAGAAGAGAGTTTGGCGACCTCGGCCGTATAATATTCGGCATCCGCTTTGGCCGTGGTCTTGTCCTCCTCCGAGCCAAAACGGGACTTGTTGACGATGTAGGTCTTGGCGGTCTCCTGAATCAGCGTCTCCGACTGGGCCAATGCCGGAACGCCGATGTCGCCCGATGTCGTAAAGTTGAACAGCTGGGCGAGCTTCAGGTAACGCTCGTCTTTCAGCGTGTAGACGAAGCTTTCCGGATCGGTGAGATCGCTGGTCAGAACCCGCTTGATCGTCCGTGCGCTTTCGGCGTCCGGATCGAGACCGACCGCTTGCAGCGCGAAATCGTAGATCGAAGCCGTGTCGATGAAGTCGCCGACGGACGCCATCTTCTCGACGGCAAGCTTATAGGCGCCGATCGCCTTCGCGTCCGCTGCGTCGTCCTTGTCGTTGTAGCGCGTCATGTAACGGCTGGAGGTGAGTGTCGTCTGTTCCGTGGTCTGCGCCGCATCGCCCGCCGCGAGCGTGCCGTCCGCCTGGAAGTTGAAGGCCCTGGCGAGCGCCTTGTAGTTCTCGTTCCCCTTGCCGATCGTATTGATGTAGCTGTTCGGGTCGTCCGGATCGCTGGTCAGGATATTCTTGATCGTCGCCGCCACGATGGTGACCTCGTTGAGATCGAAGGCCGTGCGGATGTAGTTATAGAGGCGCGTATCGGCGACAAGCTCGCTGACGGTCGTGATGCTCGCGATCTTTTCCTCGAAATAGGCCTTGTTCAGGAGCGCTGCCTGGGGGGTGATCCGGGGATTGCTGGAGACGTAGAGTTCATTCATGGTCTTCTTGTGCGCGGCGGTCTGCGCCGATCCCGCGGCCACCGTGCCGTCGGCGTTGAACTGGAAAGCCGCCGCCATCGCCAGGTAATTGCTGACCGTGGAAATCGACTTGTTGTAGGTGGCTATCTTCGCCCGGAGTTCCAGCTTTTCCGCCTCCGTCGTGCCGCTCTGCTGGAGCTTCGCCTGGGCGTCGGCTCTGGCAGCCTCGAGCTCCGATAGTCTGGGTTCGAGCACGGTTTTCTCATAGCTGTCCGGATCGTCGGCATTGCTGGAGAGAACGTTGCGGAGCGTTTCACGGGAGTACGTACTCTCGTCGATACCGAAGACGGTGAAGACATAGGTCCGCAGACGCTCATTGTTCAGAAGCTGATCGACGCTCGTTACCTTGTCGATCATGACGTTGTAGTAGCGCGTCTCTTCCTTCTGGGTTTCCCCGATGCTGGCGATACTCGTATTGTAAAGGCCGATCATCGCGTCGAGCTGCGCTTCGGTCTGGGAAACCGCCGTTCCACCGCTGAAGCTGAACGCCATCGTGAATTCGCGGTATCGTTCGTCCGTCAGCTTGTTGGCAAAGCTGTTATCGTCGGACAGGTCGCTTTCGAGCACCTTCCTCATGAAGGCGACCGACTCGATCATATCCGCCAGGCCATAGGCCTTCATCGCGTAGGAATAGAGGCGGTAGTCGGCGAGGAACTCGTCGACGGAGGCCACACTGCCGATGTTCTCCCTGTAGTACTGCGTGTCGCGGGCGACGATCGTCTGCTCCGACACGCGTCTCAGGCTGAGCTTCATGTCCCGTGCGATCAGATTGTAGTCGAGATAAGTCGAAACCATGCGTCGCCCGCCAGCAAGGAACGGGGACCGCCGGCGCGCCGACATCCCCTGAAACCACTCCGATGATGGCGAAGATCGCGCAGCATGCTTGTGTGTGGCTTTTGCCGCTGGAGCGGATGAGAAAAAACGTGTGCCCGTTTTTCCGTCCGCATCCCCCTGGCAAAGCACATCGAAAATGCCTGCGGTTTCATTGACGAATGAGAAACCTTGCGGCCTCGGCTTTTGCTAACCATCGGAGACAGCAAAGTTTTTTTAACCGCGAATTTTAAGCCGCCCGGAACGGAGCCCGCCTATCCTCGGCCCCTAGAGGACGAAAAGTCCCGAGAGGAAAGCCGGAAACGGCTCTCAAGGAAAAACAAGGGCGATATGAAATGCGTAATACACTCTCTCAGCCGGCTTGGGTCGGAAACACGCTCAGACTTGACCCGAAGCGCTTTCCGCAGCAAGCAAGCTACGTGCTGCGCGGGCACACGGGGAATGTCAGCATCAGCCTTGACGAGCGTGGCGCTGTTCTGCGCAAGGTGCTACCATTCAGCGGCCTGCCGCTTTCGATCGCTCTGCCGGCGCGAGCTTTCAAGGGTGTGGCGGCACGGGCAATCGACCATGGCGACGGGGAGGTTACAGTGACGCTCGAACTTCATCACGATGATCCGGATCTCTGTATCCCGCTGCTCGTGGCTCATGATCTTTCGGACATCGCAGCCGATTGGCGCGCCTGGGCCGAAGCCTATCGCATTCCGATGCTCATGGTGGAAGCCGACGGGGTCGCGCGGCCGCTCGAGGAACATATCGGCGATGTTCGCACCGCTCCCGCAAAGCCGCGCCGCCGCCATTCCTTTTTCGCCGAGCGCCGGCCGCGCTTTCTCGTGCGCCGCTCCACCGGCAGTCTCGGCATCCAGATGAAGATCGACGGCCGCGAAATCATCGCCCGGGCGTGACCGCAGCGTTCCAAGTCACAAGACAACGATCAGCAAGCCGGCCCTTCGACGCTCCGCGCCGTAGGGCCGGCTTCTGCGTTCAAATGAGCCGCACGAGAAGCGAGAGCACAAGTCCGGCAAAGATGATCAGGCCGACGACGCCGTTGAACTTGAACAGCGCGAGACATTGTAGCGGATCGTGAATGTTCAATACGAGAATCTGATAGGCGAGCATCACCGCGGCCACCAGAAGCCCGACATAGGCGAAAAATCCGGCGCCGGCGGACAGGAAGGCGAAAAGCATCAGGAAAACCGCAATCCCGTATAGCCCGATAAGCCAGGGCCGCGGGTTGTCGCCGAAGCGGCGCGCGGTCGAGCGAACGCCGATCAGCTCGTCGTCCTCCCTGTCCTGATAGGCATAGATGGTATCATAACCGATGGTCCAGGCGATGGCGGCAACGTAGAGGATGATCGCGGCCAGGGAGAGGCTGCCGAATTCCGCGGTCCAGCCCATGATCGCGCCCCAGGAGAAGGCGAGCCCGAGGAAAAACTGCGGCCAGTCCGTGAAGCGCTTGGCGAAAGGATAGATCGCGACCAGCGCCAGCGAAAGGAAGCCGAGAAAAATCGTGAAACCGTTGAACTGCAGCAGCACGACGAGGCCCACAAGGGCCTGCAACAGCATGAATGCCTTCGCCTGAAAACGGGTGACGCGGCCGGAAGGCAGCGGTCGGGAGCGCGTACGTGCCACTTCCATGTCGATGTCGTGATCGACGATGTCGTTGTAGGTACAGCCGGCGCCGCGCATGGCAATCGCTCCGACAACGAACAGAAAGACATGGAAGAGAAATCGCCCAGCCGAAAAGCTGCCGAGCGATGCCGCCGTTCCGGACGCCATGGCCGCCGACCACAGGCACGGCCACAAGAGCAATTGCCAGCCGATCGGCCGGTCCCAACGCGCGAGCTGCGCATAGGGCCACAGCGCTCGCGGCAGAACCCGATAGACCCAATTGTTGGACGGCGCGTCGTGCACGCGGCCGGAATCGACGGAAGAACTGTTCATGGCCTCTGTTTGGCCCCGCAAAACCCGCCGGTCAAGCGCTCCATTTCATCCCACCGCATCCAGGCCGACCCGTCAGGGGAGCGTGAAATCGAAGCGATAGGTCGCGGTCACCCCGACGAGGAACTGGTCGGGGCTGCCGCGCTCGCGTACGAGGCTTGAATCGGCGGCAGCGCCCATCAATCGCCGATATTCGGCATAGACACCCGTTTTGAGCTTCTCGGTCGCCATCCAGTTGATCTCCGCCCCGAACCCAGCGGAGTGAATACCGCCACCCGGATCATAGGTGCCGAGTCCCGAAGCAGCGGATTCCGCTGCGTTGACGCCATAATAGGCGTCGAAATAATCGCTTGATGCCGCCGTCAACCGCGGTCCGGCGGAAATGCGGACGGTTTCGCCGAGATCGGCGAAGGCATCCGCCGCGACGTCGGCGACGACCCCGTGATGGCTGCGGATACCCTGACGTATCTCGGCGCGAAGGCGCATCCAGTCCGTGGGGTAGACTTCCGCGAAACCGCCGATTTCGCCGCCGAATTTCGGATGGTCGAGGCCTTTAAGATCGCTCGAATCGTCCTCGTCACGCTCGAAAATCAATTTGCCGACGGCGCCAGCGCGAAAATGTCCCTGGTCGAGCAGGGCGTAGGACATGTTGTCGTTGCGCGACGAAAAGCGCACGGCGCTGCCAGCCTTGCCGAGCGAAACGAGCGGCGCCGCCTGAAGCATGCGCTTCGAACCGCCTTCATACTCCGGACCGAGAAAACCAGTGGCGCCTATCTTCAGATACCAGTCTCCAGACCAGGGGTACCGGCGTTCTTCGGCGGCAACGACTCCGGCTGCAACAGAAAAACCTGAGACGCAAGAAAAACAACACGAGTTCTCATCTATACTCCGAAGAATAATTTATTGGGCTGGCAAACCCAGGACGTGACTCAAGCACGTATAAGGGGTGTCTACCCATTCATACAACGCCTTCTTATCTTCGGCAAGTCCATGAGATTCCGTTAATCCGATCTGTTCAGCTTCGGGATTCATACCGAACCGCGGCTACTTCGCAGTTTGAACTAAGGCCTGTTGCGATTCACTTCGAGTTTATGACGGCTGCTGCAAGATGAATAATGGCGTTGAAGCTCTGGTCGGCTTTGTCGGCGCGCATGGCGATGCGCGTGAACTCCTCGAGCACCGACCGTGCGCCACTGCATGTTGATCGTAGCCGATCAAAGGACAGAAACAGCAGCAGCTCAAAGGGCTACAGCGACCTTTGCGCGTCTTATAAGACGCGCGGCGCTGTAGGAAACGTATCGGAGGACTGCAACCTCTCCTCTCCTCCCCTCATCTCTCGTGCTCGTCACAGAGATCCAGCAGCGCCGCGTCTGCGGCGCGGGGAATGAGGAAATCAATCAAGCCGCCGCGGGTGGCCCGAATTTCAACAGGCCTTGGCGCAATTCCACGAAAAGTGCCGACGCGGTTCAGGTTCGCTGGTCACGCAGGTAGACGCTCGGCGGCGCACCCAGCATGCGGCGGAACATGGTCGTGAAAGCTGCGACGTTCTCGTAACCGGCGTCGAGCGCCACCGTGGTGATCGGCTCGCCGTCCGCAATGCGCGGCAGCGAGGCGAAGATGCAGGCATGCTGGCGCCACGTGACGAAGCTCACGCCCGTCTCCTGCCGGAAGAGCCGCGTGAAGGAACGCCGGCTGATGCCCATGCGCGCCGCCCACGCGTCGATATTCGCGGATGCCGACGGCGCCTCCAGAAATTGCCGGCAGAGGGCTGCAAGCTTGCGGTCGCGCGGGAAAGGCAGGCCTAAAGGTCGCTGGTTGAGCCGCGGTATTTCCGTGAGCAGCAATTCCATGATCAGGCTTTCGCGCCGTTCCGACGATGCTTCGTTCCCGGCGCCGACGAGTTCGTCGATGAGGCTGCCGACGAGCGCGCTCATTTCCAGGACGAGGGGCCGGCGCGCTTCGCTTGCCTCCGGCGGGATGTAGATGGAATGCATACGCACATCGCTGACCATCTCGGCCGAATGCTCGATTCCCGCGGGAACCAGCAGGGCGTGTCCCGGGGGAATCATCCAGCGTCCCTCCGACGTATAGACGAGCACCACCCCCGAACGCGCCCACCAGAGTTGCGTCCGGCTGTGGCTGTGGGAGGGCACGGTGAGCCCGCAGGCGTAGTCCCTCCCGATCGCGAGAACGGGCGCGTTCGCCTTCTCGATCCATTCCAGGCTTCTGAAATGGTCCGCGTCCGGCAACTTTGGCAGGTGATGTCGGTCGGATTTCGCCATATGGCCCACTCTCGAAAGAACTCGACCAAATCACAAAAGCAGGCCAGCGACAACCCGTCTAGAGATGGCCGAAAAGGCTCCGTTGGCGGGCCGCCCCCTAAGGAAACATTCTCCATGGCAACGGTCACGTCGGCGGGCACCATCAGCCCGGAAAAGACAGCATTTTCGGTCATCCTGGCGGTCAGCTTCTGTCATATGCTGAACGACATCATGCAATCGCTGCTGACGGCGCTCTATCCTTTGCTCAAGGAAAACTACGCGCTCGATTTCGTCCAGATCGGCCTTCTGACGTTCACGTTTCAGGTGACGGCGTCGATGCTGCAGCCGGCCATCGGCATCGTGACGGATCGCTGGGCACTACCCTATTCGCTGCCGTTCGCCATGCTCTCGACCTGCATGGGCCTCCTGCTTCTCGCCAATGCCGACCACTTCTGGATGCTTCTCTTGGCTGCGAGCCTGATCGGCATCGGGTCGGCGATCTTCCACCCCGAATCCTCCCGCGTGGCCCGGCTTGCGTCGGGCGGCCGCCACGGGCTGGCTCAGTCGCTGTTCCAGGTCGGCGGCAATGCCGGAAGCGCGCTTGGCCCGCTGCTGGCCGCATTCATCGTGCTCCCTTTCGGCCAGGGCAGCCTCGGCCGGTTCTCCATCGTCGCCATCACCGGGTTCTTCGTGCTTTCCTGGGTGAGCATGTGGTACGTCCGCCACCGCCGCGCGACCATGAGCCGTCCCGTCCCCAGCCGCGCGCTGCCCCTGCCGAAGGCGCGGGTCCTGTGGACGATCGCGATCCTCGTCCTGCTGACGGCTACGAAGAACGTCTATCTCACCAGCATCTCGAGCTATTTCACCTTCTTCGTCATTGAAAGGTTCGGCACCAGCGTACAGCAGGCGCAGCTGATGCTGTTCCTCTTCCTCGGTTCGGCGGCCGCAGGAACCTTCCTCGGCGGCCCGATCGGCGATCGATACGGCGCCCGCTTCGTCATCTGGTTCTCGATCCTCGGGGTCGTTCCGTTCACCCTTCTCTTGCCTTATGCGAACCTGTTCTGGACGGGCGTACTGAGCGTCATCATCGGCCTCATCTTCTCGTCCGCTTTCTCGGCGATCGTCGTCTTCGCGCAGGAACTCGTTCCGGGCCGGGTGGGGCTCATCGCCGGCGTTTTCTTCGGTTTCGCCTTCGGCGCCGGCGGCATGGGCGCCGCGGTCCTCGGCGTCTTCGCCGATCGGCAGGGCATCGAGTTCGTCTATAAGATCTGCTCCTATCTGCCGCTCCTCGGGTTGCTCACCGTATTTCTGCCGAAGCTGCCGGCGCGATGAACAGGCGTGCGGGCGCCTCGCGCCCGCACGATCTTTGCTCCGGACGTAAGCATTCCTCAATCATTGCCGGATAGCGTCCGGCGATGGGGGTGTGCAGGGGCAGAGAATGAACGCACGCAGGGCTATTTCCGTCTTTCTGGCGACACTGCTTTGCGCTTCTGCGAGCCGCGCCGAAACGCTCAACCTGCTTATCTGGGAAGACTATATCGCCGAGAGTCTCATCGACCGCTGGACCGAAAAGACGGGCGTTTCCATCCGCCAGATCAATTTCGACAGCGACGATGCCCGCGACGAGATTCTTGCCGATCCGGGCCGTAACATCGATCTGGTCATCGTCGATGAGAACGGCGCGACGCTTTTCGGACGGAAGGGCATCATCGAGCCGCTCTCCGAGACCAATCTGCCCGCGCTCGCGGACTATGCGCCGCAATGGCGCAAATCCTGCGCCGGTTACGGCCTTCCCTACTTCTGGGGCACGGTCGGCATCCTCTATCGCTCCGATGTGGTCACGCCGCCACCGACATCCTGGCGTGACATGATGCGTCCTGCACCGTCGTTGCAAAAGCACATCGCCATGTTCGCCGACCACAGCGAGATTTTCGTGCCCCCGCTGATGCTGCTCGGCGCCTCCGTCAATGCCGACGACACGGCAACGCTGAAGGCCGCATTCGCGCTCCTGAAGACGCAGGCCCCGTCCGTACTGACCTACGACTACGTCGTCACCTCGATCCAGGATCCCGCCTTGGCCGGAAATATATATCTGGCGCTGGGCTATAGCGGCGATCAGCATGTGCTCAACAGTAAAGCCGGCAAGGCGGGGCTATGGCGCTACGCGGTCCCGAAAGAGGGCACGTTGTCGTGGCTCGACTGTTTTTCCGTCACGGCCGCATCCCCTCGCAAGCAAAGGGCTCTTGAGTTCCTGAATTTCATCGGGTCGCCGGAGGCCGCCGCTGCCAACGCGATCGCGCTCAACATGCCGACCGCAAGCAGCGCGGCGCTCAAGCTCCTTCCGGAGACCATGCGCTCCGATCCGGAAATTTACCCGCCGTCCGAAATCATAGCGAAAAACCAGCATCACCAGGAACTGTCCGTCAGGTCGATCGAAGCGCGCCGGCGAATCATCAACACGTTGGCGAACTTCCAGTGACCCTCGGCAAGCGTGCGCTCATCCTCATCTTTCCGGTCGTGCTGGCAGGTTATCTTCTCGCGGCTCTCTCCGTACACGTCGCCCAGAGCCGCTCCATCCGCGCACTCGAGCACGCCAAGCTCTCACAACGGCTCGAACATGCCGCCTCCGTCTTCCAGAACGAGGTTCGGCGCAGCCGCGGTGCCCTCAACGCGCTTTTGAGCGGCAACGCGCTGCGGCAATACGTGGCCGAAACCGACAAGAAATATCGCGCCAATGCGCTCGGTGTGCGGCTGCAGGAGAGCCTGACGTCGCTGTCCGACGATCCTGCGGGTTTTATCTCCCTGGCCGTTCTCAACAGCAAGCTGGAAGCGGAGTACTACTTCGAGAACAGTTGGGATCCTTTTGCGGAAATCGACCCGGCACAGCTCGATCTCGCGCGCCAGTTGCTCAACGGATCGAAACTCGGCGACTGGAGCTATGTCGACTCCGCCGGCGACCGGCCGCGGATCGTCTATTCGCTGTTCGTCGATCCGGTAACCTTTGGCCGGCCGGCTCCCAGCAACAGGGCAAATGCGCTGCTGATGCAGGTTGCGGTACAGCCCGACCGCTTTCTCAGGCTGCTGGCCCCGCTGAAAAGGGAATATGGCGCCGATATCGTCCTCCAGCCGTGGCCGCTTGCCGTGACCGACGATCTGTCGGCGAGCGTTCCTCTCGCGCCCGCCTTGCATGCGACGCTGACGGTTTCTGATGCGCATTTCGAAGCCCAGATGATACGTCAGAAAGTGCTCCTCGCCCTCGGCGCTTTGGCCATGAGCCTCTTTTCGATCTGGCTGATCATCGTGCTCATCCGCCGCTTCATCACGGGCCCGATCGCAACCCTCGATACCAATGTCATGGCGGTGATGGCCGGCGCGCGCGCGGAAATCGCCGAGGTGGACGAGGCCGGCGAAATCGGCCGTCTGACCCGAAACATCCGGGAGATGCATCGACAATCCGTCCAGTCGCTCCAGCTCGTGCAGCGGAGTTCCTGGACCGACACGTTGACGGGCATCAGCAACCGGGGACGCTTCAACATGCTTGCCGCGCAGGCCGTCCAGGAGGCTGTCGCATCCGGCGAGAAATGCAGCCTGCTTTTCATCGACATCGACAACTTCAAGTTCGTCAACGACAAGCACGGCCACGATGTCGGCGACGAGCTCTTGAAAACGCTCGCCGCCCGGATCGCACGCGATGTCGGAGCGATCACGCGCAGGCGCGGACAGGAGCCGGCCATCCTCGCGCGGCTCTCCGGCGACGAATTCGCGGTTCTGTTGCGTTCGCAGCTCGGCGACGGCGCGGTGCGGGAAGTTTGCGGCGCGATCCTCGCTCTGTTTTCAGACGGGTTCGAGCTTTCCGGCAAGCGTTATCCGGTCACGGCAAGCATCGGCGTTGCCGCATGTCCTGATGATGCGAGCTCGGTCGCGGAGCTGATCTCGAATGCCGACGCTGCCATGTACCAGGCGAAGAGCGCCGGCAAGAACCGGTCCGCCCGCTTCTCCCGCGCGCTCAACGACAAGCGCACCCGCCAGCGGCAGATCCAGGATGACCTGCGCTCGCTCGATCCCGACGAGCAGTTTCACCTGGTCTACATGCCGATCGTCGACGCCGGCGGAAAAGTCACCGGCTGCGAGGCTCTGTTGCGCTGGCACTCGCCGGTCCTGGGGCATGTGACGCCCGACGAATTCGTTCCGATAGCCGAGAGCTCCGGTCTGTTCACGAAAATCGACTGGTGGGTTATCGACAAGGCGATGTCGGATTGCCACCAGCTGAAGGCGCTGTTCGGCCCCGATACGGTTCTGGCGATCAACATCTCCTCGGCCGAACTGCACTCGAAGTCGATCAACGACCATTTTTCGGACTGCCTCACGCGCCACGGCCTGGAGGCGCGATCGATCGACATCGAGCTCACCGAAACGTTCGCCGTCCAGATCAGCGATCAATTGCGCCTGAACATGGAAGAACTCAGGAGCAAAGGCTTCCGGCTCTCGATAGACGACTTCGGCGCCGGCTACACATCGGTTCAGCAGATCATCGATTATGCCGCGGATACCATCAAGCTCGACCGGGCGCTCGTCTCCAACCTGGCCGCTTCGCGATCGCTGGCGGTACTCAAAGCGGTCGTCGCGCTCTGCCACGCGAAGGAGATGACCGTGGTCGGCGAAGGCGTCGATACGCCGGAAAAGCTCGCCATGCTCACGGCGGCGGGCTGCGACCGCTTTCAGGGCTATCTGATCAGCAAGCCGCTCCCGCTCACGGAGCTGGCGATCTGGGCGCTCTCCCGGGTCGCGCTCGCCGCAGACAAGCCGGCTGACGACGACGTCTGGCCGGTGGCTGCAAGCCGGCGCTGACGTTACTCCCGACAGAAGCACGCTGGCTGGCACCAGGAAATTTGCAGCGCGGGCCGCTTTTTCCTTGACCTCGTCCCGCCTGCCGTCTTAACCGCAGCGCAACAATTCCTGACGGCGAGGATGGCGATGAAGGTTCTTCTGATCGGATCGGGCGGCCGCGAACATGCGCTTGCATGGAAGATCGCGCAGTCGCCGAGGCTGACCAAGCTTTATGCCGCCCCCGGTAATCCGGGCATCGCCGAGGAGGCCACGATCGCAGACCTCGACACGGAAGATCAGGAGGCCGTCGTCGATTTCTGCAGGACCCATGCGATCGATTTCGTGGTCGTCGGTCCCGAAGCGCCCCTGGTCGCCGGTCTTGGCGACGTGCTTCGCGCCGCCGATATTCCGACCTTCGGCCCTTCGGCCGCAGCGGCCCAGCTTGAAGGCTCCAAGGGTTTCACCAAGGACCTCTGCGCGAGATACGGGATCCCGACCGGGGCCTATAGACGCTTTACCGATGCCGCGTCCGCCAAGGCCTATGTCCGCCAAGAGGGCGCACCAATTGTCATCAAGGCCGACGGCCTTGCCGCCGGCAAGGGCGTGACGGTGGCGATGAGCCTCGACGAGGCCCTTGCCGCAGTCGACGAATGCTTCGCGGGCGCCTTCGGCGCGGCCGGCGCCGAAGTGGTCGTCGAGGCCTATCTCGACGGCGAGGAAGCGAGCTTCTTCTGCCTTTGCGACGGCAAGAGCGTGTTACCGCTCGCCTCCGCCCAGGATCACAAGCGTGTCGGCGACGGCGACACCGGGCCGAACACCGGCGGCATGGGCGCCTATTCGCCCGCGCCGGTCATGACCGCCGAGATGGTGGAACGGACGATGAAAGAGATAATCGAACCGACCGTCCGCGGCATGGCCGAAAGCGGTCATCCCTTCGCCGGCGTGTTCTTTGCCGGCTTGATGATCACGGAAAAGGGCCCGGAACTCATCGAATACAATGTCCGCTTCGGCGATCCCGAATGCCAGGTGCTGATGATGCGGCTCGAGAGCGACCTCCTGCCGCTGCTCTACGCGGCGGCCACCGGAACGCTCGAGGGGACGAAAGCGGAGTGGCGCGACGACGTTGCCCTGACCGTGGTGATGGCCTCGCGCGGCTATCCGGGCGCCTACGAGAAAAATACGCCGATCGAGGCCCTGCCCGACGCGTCCGCCGCGACCAAGGTATTTCATGCCGGAACCTCAATGAAGGAAGGCGGGCTGGTCGCAACCGGCGGCCGGGTGCTCAACGTCACCGCCACGGGAAAGACCGTCGGCGAGGCGAAGGACGCAGCCTATGCGGCGGTTCGCGGCGTTCGCTGGGAGAACGGCTTCTATCGCAGCGACATCGGCTGGCGGGCAATCGCGCGCGAGACTGCCTGACGGCTTCAGCGAGCGGCGCTGCAGGAAAGGCCGTATCGTTCAAATTTTATGATTTCTCCTGACCGGAAGGTAAGGGGAGACCGCTATTCTCACCTTGACCAATCGAGGAGAGATCAATGCGTTCCCTGCTGATCACAGCCGCTCTCGTCTATACCGCCGGTCCTGCGGCAGCCTCTTCGATCGACAACATCACCTCCGGCGAGGCTGTCAATTCGAGCGTCGCGACGGTTTCCTGCTCGGCCTGCCCGCCCTTGCAGCCAAAGAGGAAGCCTTCCTACGTCGTCCCGGATCTTGCGCCGGGCACGGATCGCGTGGAGCTCAAGGAAATCCATGGAGAGGTGAAGTCGGTGCGCACGGAAGCGTGGCTGGGCGGCTCGCCGGTGATTTTCGTCAACGATGCATCGGATGTCGCGATCCGGGCCGCGGGAATGCAGACCGGCGAACCGGCAGCGGCCGACGTCTCGGCAAGCACGCACCGCGGCGAGATCGCGGAAATCTCCATCGACCATACCGCAAAAACCGCCGCGGTTGCTGCCTCCATGGCCAGCGGCGGTTCACGGAAAATTGATCCGGCTATTTTCGATCTTCGCCTAGATTGATACCATATTATTAACGTTCCCTGCCCCAGTCAGTCGACGTTCAAGGCTGACGGGCAAATTCGCTGCAAAAGCGAGAGGTTGCGCCCCTGAGAGAAGCAGGGGCGTAATCTTTAGAGCGATACCCCAACTTCGTTGCCGGCATCGCCGACCCTTGCGACCAAGGTCTCTATCTCACGATCGGAATAGATTTCGATGCCGTTGGCCCGCAGCAGCGCGGCCGTCACGCCCTCACCCGCAATACGCTCGCCGCTGAACCGGCCGTCATAGATGAAGCGGGAGCCGCAGGATGGACTGCCGTCGATCAGCAGGGCAAACCGGCAATTCGTCTCGCGTGCCAGCGCAAGCGCATTCTCCGCTGCGCGACGAAACTCCGACGTCACATCGCCGCCCGTCTTCTCGAGGACGCGCGTCCTGCCGGCGAGCACGTCGGCGCCCGTCCTGCCCCCTTCGATCTCGGCCGGCGGACGCGGCACCGGCATGCCGGCCGACATTTCCGGACAGATGGTGACGAGCCGCCCTTCCCTCCTCCAGCGATCGATCGCCGGGTGAATGAGCGGCTTCGATGCGCCGTCGTAACGAACGGCATGTCCCATGAGGCAGGCACTGACGAGAATCCTGGCGGTCATGGGCTTTCATATCGGCCGGTCGTCAACGCGGCAACCTCTGCGGTGCAGAGCGCTTCGAGTTACCCCGATATCTTCGAGAAGTCCGCCACCTCACCCGTCGCCGAGCGGATGAGGCCCAGGAGCGCGAGGCGGTTGGCACGGATCGCCTTATCCTCGTCATTGACGAGAACATCGTTGAAGAAATCGTCGACCGGCTCGCGCAGTTTCGAGAGCGCCTCCATGGCGGAGCGGAAATCCTCCTTGACGATCGCGTCGCGCGCATCGTCCGACGCGACCTTGATCGAAGCGTGCAGCGTCCGCTCGGCGTCGAGCCGGAACAATGCTTCGTCGACGCTCTCGGCGACTTCCGTACCCTTCTTCTCTTCGGCAGCGAGAATCTGCGTCGCACGTTTCGTGCCGGTGAGCAGGTTCCTGCCCTCCTCGGCCGTGATGAAGGCGGTCAGCGCCTCGACGCGGCGGGCGATCATCAACAGATCGTCCGCATCCGACGCGAGCACCGCATCGATCAGATCGTATCGCGCGCCGAGATCGCGCAGGTAAACCTTCAGGCGATCGTGGAAGAAGGCGAGCAGATCGGCGGAAATCTCGGCTGCGATATCCGGACGCTGTGCCTTCAGGGCGGCGAGCGCCACATCGAAACAAGGCAGAAGCGGCAGCCGCGCACTTCCCTCCAGAATGAGCCGGATCACGCCGAGTGCCGCACGACGCAGCGCATAGGGGTCCTTGGAACCGGTCGGCTTTTCGTCGATTGCCCAGAAGCCGACGAGGGTATCGAGCTTGTCGGCAAGCGCCACCGTTACCGAGACGGGATCGGTCGGCACACGGTCGGATGGTCCCTGCGGCTTGTAGTGATCCTCGATCGCATTGGCGACGGCCGCGCTTTCACCCTGCAGAACGGCATATTTGTGGCCCATGATGCCCTGCAGCTCCGGGAATTCGCCGACTGCCTCGGTGCGAAGGTCCGCCTTGGCGAGCACGACTGCGCGATCGACGGAGGCGGGATCGGCACCGGTGAGCTTGGCGAGCGCTGCGGCGAGCGAGCGGATTCGGACGACACGATCGCCCTGCGTGCCGAGCTTGGCATGGAAAGTCACGTTCAGCGCGTCGAGCTTCGCCATGCGCTGGTCGAGAGGCTTTTTCAGATCTAGGCCGAACTTCTCGGCAGACGCCGCCAGCGTTTCGAGATCCGGCAAATCGCCCTGGTCGCGCTTCCAGAAATGCGCCGCGTCGGAGAGCCGCGCACGCACGACCTTGCCGTTGCCGTGGGCGATCTCCTTGCCGCCGTCCTTCGCCTCGATGTTCGAGACGAGAATGAACCGGTTGGACAGCGTTTCGGCGCCGGGCTTCCGCGTGACGAAGCATTTCTGGTTGGTCTTGATCGTCAGTCGGATGATTTCGGACGGGATTTCGAGATAGCTTTCCTCGAAGCTGCCCATCAACACCCTCGGCCATTCGACGAGACCGGCGACTTCCTCCAGGAGGCCCTCGTCTTCAACGAGCTCAAGGCCGTTGGCGAAAGCGATGTTGTGGGCGTCGGCCGAGATGATCTCCTTGCGGCGCTCCGCATCGATCACAACCTTCGCCTTTTCAAGCTTCTCGGCGTAGTCGGCGAAGCGGCGGACCGTGATCGCCTCCGGCGCGTGGAACCGGTGGCCGTAGGTGACGTTCGAGGCGACGATGCCATCGACTTCGAAGGGGATCACCTTCGTCTCGTCGTGTTCCGCGCCGAACGTGCAGACGATCGACTGCAGCGGCCGGACCCAGCGAAGACTGCCCGGTTTGGCCGAAGCGGCACCGGAGCGCATGGATTTCGGCCAGGGAAAGTCGCGGATGATCGCCGGCATCACATCGGCGATGATCTCTTCCGCCTCCCGGCCGGGCTTTACGATGTGCGCCACATAGAAATCGCCCTTCTTCGGGTCGTTATGGACATGAGCCTCGCTGACGGAGGAGAGGCCCGCGGCGCGGAGAAAGCCTTCGATCGCCTTCTCGTTCGCGTCGATGCGCGGGCCCTTGCGCTCCTCGCGCAGGTCGGCGGAGCGCGCGGTCAGGCCGCGGATGTCGAGCGCCAGCCGCCTCGGCGTCCAGTATTCGCGCGCGCCTTCATAGGTGAGCCCCGCCTCAACCAGAGCGTCCGTCACGAGCTTCTTCAGATCGCCGGCCGCCTTGCGCTGCATGCGGGCGGGGATTTCTTCGGATCGCAATTCAATAAGGAGATCGGGCATGGATTCGAGACTTCGTTCTGTTCCGGAAGGTTGCGGCGGACTTAGCAAGCTCTGGCGAAAATGTCATCACGGCCGGCGAGGAAATCCGCTGTCACCAGCCGCCACCGCCACCGCCGCCACCGCCACCGCCGGAAAACCCGCCGCCGGAAGAAAAGCCCGAGGACGAACTCTTCGCAGGCGGCGGCAAGGAAGACGTCATCGTATCCGCCATCGAACCGGCAAGACCGCCGATCGTGTCGGTGAAGGATCCGGGCCCGAAGCTGTCGCCGTGATACCAGCTCGGCTGATAGGCGGCTGCCGCCGCGCCCGCCGAAGCCGCAAGCAGCCAACGCTCGAAGGTCTCGCTCCAGGGCTTTTCCACACCGAGCGCGACGGCATAGGGGAGCAGGGTCTCGAAATGCCGCGGCGACATTTCCGGCGCGCCCTGCATGTTCAGACGGTCTTTCTCGGCGAGCGTAAGATATTGCCTGAGTCCGTCGATGCCATCCATCATGCGCGTGCCGAGCGGCGTCGGCGCGCCCATGAGGTAATAGAAAAGCCCGTTGACGAGGACGATGCCACCGATCGCGAAGAACAGCGGCAGGTCGCCCGGATCGCTGGCCGAAAAGACGAGCGCGGCGAGAATGCTCGAGAAAACCGTGAACAGCACGAAGCCGATGAAGGCAAGCACGACGATCGACAGAATGCGGCGTGCGAGGCTCGAGCCGCGCCGGAGCGATTTACCGACCGAAACGGCGAAGGCGGAAATGAAGACGGCGAGGAAGACCGGGACGATGACGAAAGGAACGCTGTCCTCGCTCAGGTCACCGAAGACGAACAGCGCCGCGAGAGTGGCGACCGAAAGCACGATGCCGCCAACCACGTATCCGGTATTGGCGCGGTAATACTTGCCGCGATGCTCGCGCTCCATCGCGCTGCGGAAGCCGGAACCCGCCGCCTCAATCTTCTTGCCGTTCGCCCTGTCGATGGTGAGCTTGCCGCCGGCCGCGTCCACCGCTTTCATCAAGGCCGCTTCGCCGGTCGGCAGCTTCTCGCCGTTCTTGCCCGTGGCGGTGATGACGACCGCCTTCTTCAGGTCTTCGAGGATGACATGCCCCTTGACCGCAAGGTTGAGCGCCGCCGCGGAAAGCGCTGTCCATCCTTCGCCGGAAAAGCCCTTGTTATCGATATAGTTGACGAGCGCGGGCGAGACGCCGTGCGGAGGGTCCCAGCGCGGGACCATGACGCCGCGGGCCGGGTCGCGGCCGACACGCACCCAGGCGCGCCCGTAATAGAGCAGGACGAGGAGGAGGCCGGACCCGGCGATGACCAGAGTCATGTGATCGCGCAGCCACCAGATATTTTCCTGGGAGGCGGTTGGCCGTTCGATGCTGCCCTTGGGCAGCTTGATCGCGACGGTCAATCCCTCCTGCGGGCGCAGTCGGCGCGTGGTCGCGAAGAAGATCTCGTCGCCCTCCTCCACCGCGCGCGCATCCTTTTCGGTCGCGCCGTAGCCGCCGGTAAAGACATCGAGCGCCTCCGCCTTCACGCCCTTCGGCAAGGTGACGGTGGCGGTCGCCTCCTCGATCGGGAATGCCCATTCGGTTCCGGTCACGTTCCAATAGAGCTCGTCGTGGTCGTCGAAGAAGCGGATCTGCCGGCTCGTCTCGTAGGTGATCTGAAAGGTGTGTTCGCCATGCGGCAGGAGCACGTCGGCGCTTCCCGTGTAGATGCGGATGCCGCCGCTGATCGATTCCGTGCGGTATTCCTCTTCGTCGCCGTCCCGCTCGACGGAGAGAAGGTTGAAGTCGACCTTGCTGCGGCCACCGCGCTCGTCGACGAAGGTCAGCGGAAAGTCGCGGTAGATGCCGCGCCGGATACGGTTGCCTTCGACATTCGCCGTGATCGTCTCGGTGACCGTGAGCGTGCCGTCTTTCGCGACCTCTATGACCGAATGGTAGGCGGAGATGAACTCTTCCGCCGCCGCGACGAGCGGCGATGCAAGAACGAAGGTGACGAGCGCAAGCGCCGCGAAAAGCCGCCTCATCGGGATTCCCTTTTTCAGGCCCACCGGAGCACTTCCAGAAAAGTATTTAACGGTTTTCCGTCCGGAAGTGCGCGGTTTCGAACCGATAGATCGTTTTATTGATTCAGTGAAATTGATCTAGAACTTGACCGACGGAACCGCGCGGTCCGCCTCGTTGGTGATCTCGAAATAGCTGGCCTTGACGAAGCGGAAGGCGTTGGCGATCAGGTTCGATGGGAAGCTCTCGACCTTGACGTTGAGATCGCGCGCTGCGCCGTTGTAGTAGCGCCGGGACATTTGGATCTCGCCCTCGATCGTTTCCAACGAACGCTGGAGTTCTGCGAAATTCTCGTTGGCCTTCAGGTCCGGATAGGATTCGGCGAGCGCGAAGACGCGGCCAAGCGCCTGCGAAAGCGCGCCTTCGGCCGCGGCCCGCGCCGCGACATCGCCTTCCGGCACCGCCTGAGCCCGGTTGCGCAGCGTAACGACCTCCTCGAGCGTCGACTTCTCGTGAGCGGCGTAACCCTTCACCGTCTCGATCAGATTCGGGATGAGATCGGCGCGCCGCTTCAACTGCACGTCGATGCCGGACCAGGCCTCCTCGGCCATCTGCCGCGCCTTGACGAGGCCGTTATAGACGAAGACGAGATAAAGAATAACGGCGACGCCAATTGCCAGCCCGATCATCAAACCCTCCTTTGGATCACGGCGATCCTACTGCATGTTTTCTTAAATTCTATTCGATTCAAGAACAAACCTGTCAGCACTTCAAAGTTCTACAGCGGCCGATCACAAGACCGCCCCCAGCCCCTGCCGAACGGGTGGTGCCGACGTCTGCAGCCTCAGGCTGTTCCACCGGTAACGGCAACGCGTCGGCGGATGCTCGATAGTCCATCCATCGAACAACCTCAACGCTTAGTGCCGCCATGAACACCCCCGTGAGCTTCATCAACGTGATCGCCTTTGCCGCCCTTTTCGCGACCCATGCAAGCGCGGGCCCGATCGAAAGGCCGAGCGGTGTGCGCCGCGCGCTGCAAATCTATGCCGGCGAGTTGTCGAGCGTCAGAGCGCCGGCGCCGAAGTGGCGGCTCGACGGGAGCGAGCACATCTGCTCGCAGCGATCGGACCCGCTTGCTCCGCCATGCGGCCGGAGGACCTCTGCGACCTCCTGATCAGGCCGCTTCCCTGTTCCAGTTGGCGCCGCCGGCCTCAGTCAGCAGGAAGGCTTCGCCGCAGGCTTTCGCGAGCGTACGCACGCGCAGGATGTAGCTCTGGCGCTCGGTCACCGAAATCACGCCCCGGGCATCCAGAAGATTGAAGACGTGGCTCGCCTTGATGCACTGGTCATAGGCGGGGAAGACGCATTTGTGCAGGCGGTTGTTGCTGGAGTCATCAGGCGCACCGGCGGCCAGCAACGCCAGGCATTCCTTTTCCGCATCGATGAAATGCTGATGCAGCATCGCCGTGTTGGCGTATTCGAAATTGTGCCGCGAATATTCCTGCTCCGCCTGCAGAAAGACATCGCCATAGCTGATCTTCTCGGCGCCCTCGCGGCCGTTGAAGTTGAGGTCGTAGACATTGTCGACGCCCTGGACATACATCGCCAGGCGCTCGAGGCCGTAGGTCAGTTCGCCGGAAACCGGAGAGCATTCGATGCCGCAAACCTGCTGGAAATAGGTGAACTGCGACACTTCCATGCCATCGCACCAGCATTCCCAGCCGAGGCCCCAGGCGCCGAGCGTCGGGCTCTCCCAGTCATCCTCGACGAAACGGATATCGTGCAGCAGCGGATCGAGGCCGATCGCCTCGAGCGAGCCGAGATAAAGCTCCTGCAGATTGGAAGGGTTGGGCTTCAAGATCACCTGATACTGGTAATAGTGCTGCAGCCGGTTGGGATTTTCGCCGTAGCGACCGTCGGTCGGGCGCCTCGACGGCTGCACATAGGCCGCGCGCCATGGCTTCGGCCCGAGCGCCCTGAGGGTCGTCGCCGGATGGAACGTGCCTGCGCCGACCTCCATGTCGTAGGGCTGAAGCACGGCGCAACCCTTGTCGGCCCAATAGTTGTGCAGCGTCAGGATCAGAGCCTGAAAGGAGCGCTTCGGGTTCATGTGGTCCGGGAGGGGTGCAATCGTCATGGGATCCGGGTCCGAATTCGTCAAGATTTGCGGGGACAGGTGCCATGCCGCAGGGCGAGGGTCAAGCGCCTTCACCCGCCGGTATTCGGTCAGGCAGCCTCACTCGTCGTCGCGCTTCAGGCGGTACTCGCCGGTCTCGGCGTCCTTGACGAGCGTGCCGTTTGCGCCAGTCTCGCGCTGCCTGCGCAGGCGCTCACGCTGACGCGTCAGCTTCTCGGCGTCTGCGATGAACTTGCGATAGCCGATCCAGGCGATGACGGCGATAATCAGAAGCAGGATGATCTGCGGCATGGTTCCTCCTCTGCATTTCCCTCCAATGGAACGACGGCGCGAGGGGATGCAGCAAATCGCAGTGTTAGCGCGCTCTTGCGGTGCTGGCCAGATGCCGCGAGACCGTTCTTCAAAAACACACGCTCACGCAAGGAACAGGGCCGATTCAAAGACCGAAACGCGCCCAGAGCGCCCGTTCCTCGACGGCGTCGACAAGACCTGCAGCCGCCGTTGCGACGAGCGGCCCCGCGATTGCTCCGGCTACGGCTGCCCCGGGCTGACGTCGCCCGAAGAGGCTTCGGGCCGGCTGGATCAGCTCCAGCCGCGCTTTTTCTCCATAGCGCTTCTTCACCTCGCCCCGCATGTCGCCGAGAGCGTCGACCAGGCCGAGTTCCTGGCCACGTTGCCCCGTCCAGAACAGCCCCGAGAAAAGATCGGGATGGTCGGCCAGGAGCGAACCGCGCCTGCTCTTGACCATCTGGATGAAGATGTCGTGGATCTCGAGCTGCAGGCCTTTGAGAAATTCGATGTCACGCTCCTTCTCCGGCTGGAAAGGATCGAGAACCACCTTGTTTTCGCCCGCCGTGTAGACCCGTCTCTCGACGCCGATCTTCTTCAGGAGATCGGGGAAGCCGAAGCCGCCCGAAACGACGCCGATCGAGCCGACGATCGAGGTCGGATCCGCGATGATCTCATCGCCGGCCAGTGCGATCATGTAACCACCGGACGCCGCCACGTCCTCGACGAAGATCAGCACGCGCTTCCTCTTCTCCTGCGCGAGATCGCGGATGCGCTGATAGATAAGACGGGACTGCACCGGCGAACCGCCCGGAGAGTTGATGGAGATGGCAACGGCCGGGGCCTCCTTGACGGAGAAGGCCTTTTCGAGCAGCGGCGCAACCGTCGCAAGATTGAGAGCCGGGCGGAGCGGGCTGCCGCCGGCCATGATTGCGCCATGCAGCCTGATCGCCGGAATCGTCACACCATCCCTGCGGAAGCGCTTCGGCATCAGCTTTCTGAAGAATCCGGCCATTTCAACTCCTGCCCGCTGCAATCTCTGCATATCTTCTTAAATCCTAGCCGATTTAAGAACAAAGACATGCAGCAATCCAAATCGTCGTCGTGCATGTATGCATTGGCGTCGCAAACGCAATGCCCTGCTTACGGTTAATCATCGGCGATGATAGGCCGCGCGGCCGTTGTTGAGATCGTCGACCTCGGGCGAGAACCGGTGGCCCTCCCCGTGCATCACGAGCGGCGCGCGCAGCGCCAGCCGCTTGCGGCTCTGCTTGATCGCGGATACGAGGATGCGCACGGCATTTTCGCCTGCCCGCGGCAGAAGCGGGGTGATCTCTATGCCGCCGAAGCGGCGGCCGCAGGCTTCGATGATCCCGGCGATCGATTCGGGCCGGGCGATCAGGGAAAGCTGCCCGCCCGGCTTCATGATTGCTCCGGCCGTTTTGATCCACGCTTCGAACAGGTCGCCGCTCATTGCATGGGCCTCCGCCTTCAGCCGGTCGGGCGTCCTGCGATCCGCGGCGTCGTTGAAGGGTGGGTTCATGATCACGTGGTCGAATGTGTCGTCCGGGAGACCCGCGGCCGCGCGCGCCTTGCCGCTCAGCGCGACATCGGCTTCGAGCACCGAGACCCGGCCGGCAAGATGCGCGTTCTCAGGCAATGCGAGGCTGCGGCGCGCAAAATCCGCCATGACCGGCGAACGCTCGACCAGCAGCACTTCGGCCTCCTCGATCCGCGACGCGACGGCCAGGCCGGCCGCACCGGCGCCGGCGCCGAGATCGGCGACGCGGCACGCGCTGCGGCAGGAAACGAGGGATGCGACCAGCATCGCATCCATTCCCGAACGATGCCCCTGACCCAGAGGCTGGATCAGGTGGAACCTGCCGCGGTGGAAAGCATCCACCGTCTCCGGAATTCCCGTCATGCCGCTTTCCGCCTCGCGGAAGGGCCACAGCCGATCATTGCCGCAATTCCCGTTCGAGGCCCGCATCGATCAGAATGCGCCGCGCCCGGTTGGCATCGTCCTCGGCGACCAGGAAGCGCCGCGGCAGGAGGCCGAGCGATCCTTCGAGTATGCTCATGTCCTGATCGGCGATGAAGCATCCGATCCCGGCATCCTTCATCAGGCTTTCCGCAAAGGAAAGAAGGACGGCATCATTGGTGCGGATCAGCTCTTTCATCCGGCTCTATTTTCCTGTCTTAAAGCTGCGGGCGGGACAATTCGCCTCTTGCCGCCCGAAGCCCCTCTTTCTATTGTCGAACCCGCAACGAAACAGGAGTCCGGGCGTTGGGCGTAGTGATACCGCTGGAAGACAATAAAAACAAACAGGCATCTGTGAAGCCGCTTGTCGACCTGACGCTGTCCGACATGGAGCGGGTCAACCAGCTCATTCTTTCCAAGGCGGGTTCCGACGTCCAGATGATCCCGGAAGTCGCCAACCACCTGATTTCCTCGGGCGGCAAACGGCTCCGGCCGATGCTGACGCTCGCAGCCGCTTCGATGTTCGGCTACGAGGGCGATGGTCACATCAAGCTCGCGACCAGCGTCGAGTTCATGCACACGGCGACCCTTTTGCACGACGACGTGGTCGACGAGAGCGATCTGAGGCGCGGCAAATCGACGGCGCGGACGATCTGGGGCAATCAGGCAAGCGTGCTCGTCGGCGATTTCCTGCTCGGGCAGGCATTCCGCATGATGGTCGACGTCGGCTCGATCGATGCGCTCGACGTCCTTTCGACCGCCGCATCGGTGATCGCGGAGGGCGAGGTCCTGCAGCTTTCGGTCGCCAAGAACATGGAGACGACCGAGGACGACTATCTGCAGGTTATCCGCGCCAAGACAGCGGCCCTCTTCGCCGCCGCCTCCGAGGTCGGGCCGATCGTCGCAGGCGGAAGCAAAGCCGACCGCAACGCGCTGAAATCCTACGGCACCAATCTCGGCCTTGCCTTCCAGCTGGTCGACGACGTTCTCGACTATGGCGGAACGTCGAGCGATCTCGGCAAGAATGTCGGAGACGATTTTCGCGAAGGCAAGATCACGCTGCCGGTCATTCTCTCCTATCGCCGCGGCACGCCGCAAGACCGGGCGTTCTGGCGCGAGGCGATCGAGGGCGGCGCAAGCGACGCGGCAAATCTCGAAAAGGCGCTGGGTCTCATCCGTCGCTACGGCGGCCTTACGGATACGATCGCCCGTGCCAAACACTACGGTACGATCGCCCGCGACGCGCTCGCGCCGCTGCCGGCTTCCCCATGGAAATCGGCGCTCGTCGAGGTGATCGATTTCTGCATCGATCGGGTAAGCTGAGCCACTTCATGTTTCCTTGCATCGCGGCCGATCCAAGGGCAGAAACATGCAGCAATTCAAAGTGTTGCCGCGAGGCTTACGCTTCCGGCACGGGATCCGGCGCCGCAGCAGCGGCGGACGAAGACCTCTCCGGAGGAATTTCTTGCCGCGCTGCGCCAAAAAAGCCATTCTATTCTTGAAGACTTGCGCCCGATTTCCAATCGGCTCCGGGCCAACCAGCGGTGGCGTCTCGAATTGTACCACCGGCAATGAAAGGTTTGATATGCGGCAGAATACATTCCTTCGCCTTCTCAGCGGCGCGGCAATGCTGGTTCTTGCAACGGTGACCGGCAACCAGCAGGCCTTTGCCGAGGAGAAGGCGCCGGTCGAAGACGCCGAGCCTTTCGATATCAGGAGCGTTAACACCTTTGCCGGCGCATTCCTTGCGGCGCGCACGGCAGACGTCGATCGCGACTTTGCGGCGGCAACCGAACTCTATCGCACCGCACTCAGGTTCGAGCCCGGCAATAACGATGTCAAGCAGCGGCTGATGATCACGCTGCTGATGAGCGGCAAGTTCGATGAAGGCGCCAAGATCGCCGAAGAGCTGAAATCGGATCCCGCCGTCGAAAGGATCACCACGGTGGTCCGCGCGATCGAAGCCATCCGCAAGCGAGAATACCGCAACGCGCAAAAGCTCTTGAACTACGACGGTCCGAACGATCTCGACCGGCTGATGAGCTCGCTGCTTTCCGCCTGGGCCAAGTTCGGCCAGGGCCGACCGAAGGAAGCGCTGGCGCAGATCAAGAATTTGGATGGCCCGGAATGGTTCCGGATCTTCAGGAACTATCATGCGGGGGCGATTGCGCTTGCGGCCGGCGACAAGACGACCGCGCGCGCCCGGCTCAACGACGCCATTCTTGACCGAGAAGGCGGCGGCGCCGCGCCGGACACTTTCATGCGGGCCGTCGAGGCGCTGGCGCGATTCGAAGCGCGCGAAGGCAACAAGCAGAAGGCGTTGGATACGATCGCCGTCGGCGAAAGCCTCGTCAACAACTACACTCCGCTCGAGGCGCTGAGGAAGAGTGTCGAGGAAGGGAAGCCGCAGGAGCAGCAGGTACGCAACGCCGTGCAGGGTGCGGCCGCCGTTCTCTTTTCGATCGGTGGCGCGCTCAACCGCGAAGGCGCGGAAGACATCGTTTCGCTCTACCTTCAGACGGCGCGTCGGCTTGACCCGGAAAGCGCCGATATTCTCGTGATGCTCGGCGGGATCGCCGAAAACCTCAAAAAGCCGGAAGAGGCGATAGCGCTTTACAAGAGCGTGCCGGAGAGCTCGCCGATGCGCCGCCTTTCCGAACTTCAGCTTGGCCTCAGCCTCGCCGGCATCGGCAAGGTAGACGAGGCGAAAAAGCATCTCAAAGGGCTGATCGACGTCGATCCCAAGAACATCCGCAACTATCTCGCCTATGGCAGCGTGCTTTCCGACGCCAAGGACTACAAGGAGATGGGCGAGCTTTACGACCGCGCGGTCGCCGCGATCGGCCCCGTGCCGAAGCGGAGCGACTGGACCGTCTTCTTCCAGCGCGGCATTGCCTACGAACGCCAGAAGCTCTGGGAAAAGGCCGAGCCGAACTTTCGCAAGGCACTGGAGCTCAACCCGGATCAGCCGCAGGTTCTGAACTATCTCGGCTATTCCTGGGTCGATATGAACATCAACCTCGAAGACGGGCTTGAGATGATCCGCAAGGCGGTCGAGCTCAAGCCCGACGACGGCTATATCGTCGACTCGCTCGGCTGGGCCTATTTCCGCATGAACCGGTTCGACGAGGCCGTGACCGAGCTCGAGCGCGCTGCCGAACTGATGGCCGGCGACGCGACGATCAACGACCACCTCGGCGATGCCTACTGGCGCGTCGGCCGCAAGCTCGAAGCCGTGTTCCAGTGGAATCAGGCGCTGGAGCTGAAGCCCGAGGAAGCGGAAATTCCGAAGATCAAGGCGAAGATCGAAAACGGTCTGCCGCCGCTTAAGGAACCGGTCCCGGCCGCGGCGGATGCCAAGGAAATACTGCCGAAAAAGACCGAGACAGCGCCGGACAAGAAGTCCTGACCGTAACATGCAGGCAGACGGCATTCCGGGCTTCGCACTGACCTTTGCGGCGCCCGCCAAGATCAATCTCGCGCTGCACGTCGTCGGGCAGCGCGCCGACGGCCACCATCTGCTGGAAAGCCTGGTGACCTTCGCCGAATGTGGCGACCGGGTCGGGCTGACCGCGGCGGAAAGGGACCGTTTCACGGTGTCGGGCCGCTTCGCCACCGACCTTTCAGCCGAGGGCAATGGTGGTAATCTCGTGCTCCGCGCCCGGGACCTGTTGCGGCGCGAGCTTTCGGCGCAGGGTGGAATGGCCGGCCCGGTTCATCTGCATCTCGAGAAGAACCTGCCGATAGCATCGGGGATCGGCGGCGGCTCGGCCGATGCCGCCGCGACTCTGCGCGGGCTGCTGTCGCTCTGGGGCGCGACCGTCGAAGCGGCAAGGCTCGACAGCCTTGCGCTGCAGCTCGGCGCGGACGTTCCGATGTGTCTCGACCGAGGCCCCCTCGTCGCGAGAGGCATCGGCGAAGAGATCACGCCTTTTCCCGAGCTGCCGCCCTTCGACGTCGTCCTCGTCAACCCCCTCGTCGCGGTCTCCACGCCGGTTATCTTCCGATCGCTCGTCAGGAAGACCAATCCTGCGCTGGTCTTGCCTGAAGATGCCCGCTCGACTGCCGAATGGCTGACGGCCATGGCGGCCCTGCGGAACGATCTGGAGCCGCCGGCACGTGCGCACGAGCCGATGATCGAAACCGTCTCGAATGCACTGCACGATGCAGGCGCCGCGCTCGTGCGGATGTCCGGCTCAGGCGCCACCTGCTTCGGACTGTTCACGGGGACGAAAAGCGCCGAGCGTGCCGCTGAGACCATTTCCGCCGACCACCCGCGATGGTACGTTCAGGCGACGCGAACCGCGGGAAAATCAGGATAACGCCAGATGCCCGGCCTCGATGAAAGACGCCCCTTCATTCCCATCGGCATCGCCGTGCTCACGGTCTCGGACACGCGCACACGCGCGGACGACAAGTCCGGCGATGTGCTCGAAGCGAGAATACGGGAGGCCGGCCACCGGCTCGAGGCGCGGACAATCGTTCCCGACGAGCGCGAGAAGATCTACGGACAGGTAAAGGCCTGGACGCTCGATGCCGCGATCGACGTCGTCATCACCACCGGGGGCACCGGCTTCACGGGCCGCGACGTGACGCCGGAAGCGCTGGAGCCGCTCTTCGAGAAACGCATGGATGGCTTTTCGGAGGTGTTCCACCGGATCTCTTACGAGAAGATCGGCACGTCGACGATCCAGTCGCGAGCCACGGGCGGGGTCGCCAACGCGACCTTCATCTTCGTCCTGCCCGGATCCCCCGGTGCCTGCAAGGATGCCTGGGACGAAATCCTGAAGCAGCAACTCGATTACCGGCACATGCCGTGCAATTTCGTCGAGATCATGCCGAGACTCGACGAGCACCTGAAGCGCGGCTGACGAAATTCGTGTTCCGTTTGGAACAGCCCAGCGCCCAGAATCCCGTTAGTTTGCCTTCGTCGGCTTGGCTCGAAGCGGGCAAGGCAAGCACCGTTTAATTGCTTCGAGCGAATGTCCGGCCTCTTTTCTGGGGCAATATCGGGAAAAGAGAGAAGGCTACGACGTGCTGCCCGTTCGCAACGGTGGGCCTGCATGGCAAGACATTTTCACAGACGATTATTTGCATAAACAAGGTCATTTGAGAGCCACTTTGGGGGGTACCGCAAGGTACGCCCCATTCTTGCTTCGGAGAAGAGGCTCAGCTCGGGGCTGCCACCGGCATATGACGGCTTCTCGTCGCCGGAGAAACCCCATTCCTGTTTACCGCCTCGGAGCCCCTTTTCCCGGTTTTCACTAACGACGCAGGCGCGCCGCTCGAGGCTCCGCGCCGCGACCCCGCGAGGGTAAGGAGGAGGTCATGGGAACGGCAGAGCATACATATTCGAAAACGGATTGGCCTGAGGCCGAGATTCCGCTGGGGCTGCGGGCGCTCTACGAAAGGCGGCGGAAGGATGAATGGCAGGCAACGGTGGACAGGCTGGACGCATTGCGCCGGTCTTTCGCGGAGCAGCGACGGCATATTATGGCACCTGAACTGCGCGACAGGATCAAGAATGTTGCAAGGTCGGGCTTGCGGGATGATCCGCGCGGCCCCGGTCTTCGATACAGGTCGTTCGTGGGGGCCAGGAATGCCGACCTTGATCTGAACGCGCTCAAACGGCTTCATAAGCGCGCCTATAGCGAAGTCGGCGCGTTGGTGAAGAGCCCTGAAGCCTTCCACCGCCACGAAACGGTGGTCGGCAGCGTGACCGACATCTTCAAACAGCCACCGATCGTGTATGTCGCGCCCGATCCGGACAAGGAAAAGCTGTTTCTCCCGCCCTTTGGAGGTTGCTGGGACAGACTCGATCAGAATCAGGCAACCGGCGACGGAGCAATCGTGGAGAACAGTTCCTATCTGGACTGTGCCGGCCGGTTTGGATCGAAACTGATCGCCCGCAACAGCGATGCCTCCGACGTGGATCTTCTCTGTGCCTATCGGGAGAACGGCTATCTCGTGCCGTTCAAGACGCTTCGCACCGGGATACTGCAAGTCAAGGCCGACCTGTCGGCCCTCATCTGCCGCCATCACATTTCGACCTACGACGAGTTCGGGTGGTCCGACTTTCACGCGACGACGCGCGGCCGCCTCGTGTTGGCTGTGTTCTGGAACTGGGAGGATGTCGAACCGGCGAACGAGGTGAGCGACCAGTGGTTCGCCTCGGGCCTCGACTGCAGCGGCGATGGCGAGAGCTTCCCCGGCACCTCAATCCAGGCCGTTCCTGGGGAACGAAGAATCATCAACCTCTTCACCGAGATGGCCTTCCCCGCTGGCCGCGAGCTCTGGATCTATGTCGGCGTGGCCGATCGCATCTGGGCACTCCTCAATGACGTCAGCATCGACATTTCGATCGACTCGGCCTGGCAATTGAACTCGCTTGCAGTCCGCTCGCTCTGACAACAACGATGCCATTTGGGTCCCTCCGACACCTCGGTCGGGGGGCGAATGGACAACCTATCGCAAGCTCACATCTTGGAATCAGGCGTCCGATGCCGTTCACCGGTCGACCGGTTCTCCATTGCGACCCAGGCTGGGACGAGCTCGGTCGCAAGTTTGCGGGCAGCTCGTCCGCTCGTAAGGCCGCTGAGCGGCATGTTGCCGCGCGCAGCCGCGACTGCATCACCCTTCGGCATCAGAAATCCGGACTCCAGCGGCGGCGACCTGTGTGCCAGGCGCTTGAGAAGCGGGCGCTTATGCATTCGCGAGGGAGAAAACTGCGCCGGGCTCCTGTTCAAAGAGACGTATTCGGCCAATTCATCCACCCAGCGACCGATGGGGCGGGCACCAGGCTCCAGCAGCATCAGCCACTCGCCGCGGGCCGAACGAAGGACATCGCCGAGATCCCAGTCGAGGCAGAAGCGGCAGCCAGCCGCATCCGCGATCCTGGGAGAGCCGTCGGTCGATCCGTGGTCCAGGATTATGACATCGCTGACGAGCCCTTCCACCGCACCGGCAACGAGCGCCGAGAGCGTCTGTGCGAGCTCCGCTTCGTTGTCCTTCGTTTCCATGATGACCGTCAGCATAGGCGTTCCTACCGCATCGCAGCGCAGATTGCTACAAGCGCCGTTCCGCACAGGGTGCGGGATGATGACGGACCTTCCCCGGACCTGTGCTGAACATTTGTTCTTGATTTGTTCCCTCTTCTACGCTAGGAAAATAATCAGCACCAAGCGAACCGAACATGGTTCCGGGAGATTTCGATGAACGATCTGTCTCAACTCAAGCAGGGCGTCTATGCGCCAGGCAACAGCGCGGATGTGGCGGAAGCCCTCGTCGCCGGAACCGGCATCAGAATCGACGTCGATCGTCGGCGCGGCCGCGGTGCCGCCCTCAACATCTCCGGACGCTTCGAGTTGATGACGCGCGAAGTCTTCGATGACGGTTGGCAAACGCTCGAGGAGCTGCCGCCGTTCAAGACCGAGGTCCAGATAGAAAAGCCGAAGACCGCGATCACGCGCAACGATTCTCCCGATATATCTTTCGACCGATCGATCAATCCCTATCGTGGCTGCGAGCACGGCTGCATCTACTGCTTCGCGCGGCCTACGCACGCCTATATGGGGCTCTCGGCAGGGCTCGATTTCGAAGCCAAGCTCTTCGCCAAGCCGGACGCGCCACGTCTTCTCGAGCGCGAGCTGGCGAAGCCGGACTATAAGCTCCGTCCGATCGCGATCGGCACAAATACCGATCCCTATCAGCCGATAGAAAAGGAATGGCGGATCATGCGCCAGATCCTGGAGGTGCTCAAGGACGCCAATCATCCGGTCATGATCGTTACCAAATCGGCCATGGTGACGCGCGACATCGACCTGCTGGCGCCGATGGCGGAAAAGGGGCTTGCCCGGGTCGGGATTTCGGTGACCACGCTCGACCGGAAACTAGCGCGCAGCATGGAGCCGCGGGCGTCGACGCCCACCAAGCGGCTGGAGGCGCTACGCGCAATTTCCGAGGCCGGCATTCCCGCTGGCGTTCTGGTCGCGCCGATCATTCCGGCGCTGAACGACCACGAGATCGAGCGCGTGCTCGATTCGGCGAAGACGGCCGGCGCGTCGGATGCGAGCTACGTCCTCCTCCGGCTTCCGCTGGAGGTGAGCCCCCTGTTCCGTGATTGGCTTCTCAGAAACTATCCGGACCGCTACCGGCATGTCATGTCGCTCATCAGTTCCATGCGCGGCGGCAAGGATTACGATGCCGAGTTCGGTAAACGAATGAAGGGCAGCGGACCTTATGCCTGGCAGATCGGCCGTCGGTTCGAGCTTGCCGCCAAGCGGCTCGGCCTCAATCTGACGCGCCGGCAATTGCGCAGCGATCTCTTCGTGCCGCCGCTCGGGATGGGGGTTCAACTGTCGCTGCTTTGATGCAGACCTTTTCGACAGGCCATCGCACCGGAGATTGAAAAAACGTCACGATCTCGACCGCCGATGTGCCTTAAAACTTCCAGTGTCCGCCCTTTGCCTCGGGGGCGGTGCTGGTCTTCCCCGGCAACCGCCGCAAACCGAGCCGGGGGCTTGAAGGGAATCGGGCGAGTATGCCAATGTCGCCCGCATGACACGCAGCAAACAGCCCGATTCCCCTCTTTTCCCTCTTCCGCCGGCCGTTCCGGATTTCGCGTTCGAACGCGCGGCGCAGCGCGACGGTCTCTGGCCGGTGGCGGGCGCCGACGAGGCCGGGCGTGGTCCGCTCGCGGGCCCTGTCGTCGCTGCGGCTGTCATCCTCAATCCGGAGGCGATCCCGGCGGGCCTCAACGATAGCAAGCTCTTGAGCGCGGAGCAGCGCGAGGCATTGTTCGAGGAGATTCTGGCGACGGCGACGGTCTCGATCGCCTCGTCCTCGTCGGCCCGCATCGATACGACCGACATACTGAAAGCCAGCCTCGATGCGATGCGCCGCGCCGTTCATGGCCTGGAGGTGGCGGCTCGCATCGTTCTCGTCGACGGCCGCGACGTCCCTCCCGGGCTTACCTGTCACGCCAAGGCCATCGTCAAAGGCGACAGCCGCTCGGTGTCGATCGCCGCCGCATCGATCGTCGCCAAAGTCACCCGCGACCGGATGATGGCCCGGGCCGATGCAACCTTTCCCCTCTACGGCTTTGCCCATCACGCGGGCTATGCGACGGTGAAGCATCGCACCGCGATCGAAAGCCATGGCCCCTGCTCCCTGCACCGCATGAGCTTCCGCCCGTTCCGACAATTGTAGTCGACGTCGGCCCTGGCCCTTGATCGGGGGCGTAAACCGGAAGCTTTCTTCCGCGCCGCGCAAAGCGGCTCCGCCGCCCTGATCCAGGCTGTAGGCATGAGCGTCCCTCCCGGCAAGGGCTTGGTCGACACGATCACAACCGCTGAACCCGACCGGGGATGTCGGAGACAACCTCCCATCCGCGCAACGAAAAAACCCCGCCGAAGCGGGGCCCTTGAATCTCGGTCGAACCGACGCTCAGTTCAAGCGTGACTTGACCTCGCCGAGCGCCTTCTTGAAGAGCGACTCCTGAGCGCCTGCGTCGGCCTTGCTCGCGATCACTTTCTCGGCTGCGCTGATTGCCAGGTCTACGGCAGCAGCACGAACCGCATTGATCGCATCGCTTTCGGCCTGCTTGATCTTCTGTTCGGAAAGTGCGGTGCGGCGCGCGACATATTCTTCGGTCTTCTGCCTTGCTTCCGCCGTCAGCATCTCTGCTTCGCGCTGGGCAGCGGCGACGATGCTCGCGGCTTCCGCCTCGGCATCCTTGCGCTTGCGCTGATATTCGGCAACGAGGCTCTGCGCTTCCTCGCGCAGACGCTTCGCTTCCGCCAGTTCGTTGCTGATCTTGTCGGCGCGGGCGTCGAGTGCCTTGCCGACCATGCCCGGAACCTTGAGATAGGCGATGAGGGCAAAGAAGAGAATAAGGCCTACGAGGGCATAGAAAGTCGCATCAAGAGCCATTGTTCTCTTATCCTCAGTTGCCGCCCGAAGCCTTGAACGCCGCAGCGATCTCGGACTTGGTGACGGTTCCGCCGATCAATTGCTTGACCACGGCCGTTGCAGTTTCCTCGGCGATGGCGCCGACATCGGCAAGCGCTTTTGACTTGATGTCGCCGATGCGCGCCTCTGCGGCGGCAATCTTCTTCGCGAGCTCGGCTTCGACACCGTCGCGATCGGCCTTGGCCTTCGTCTTGGCAGCTTCGCGTGCGGTGTCCGCAATCGAATGGCCTTTTGCCCTTGCGCCTGCCAGTTCCTGCTCGTAGGCGGCGATGGCCGCATCGGCCTCGCCCTTCAGACGAGATGCCTCGTCGAGGTCCTGAGCGATCCGGTCATGGCGCGTCTCGAGGATACCGCCGATCCGGGGGATGATGACTTTCGACATCAGGAGATAGAAAAGCCCGAACGTAATCGCGAGCCAAAGAAGCTGCGAAGCGAAATGGGTCGAATCGAAGGGCGGGAACACGCCGGAGCCATGCTCGCCTTCGTGGGCCACACCCGTTTCGGTGTGCACCTCACCGGCCGCAGCGGCATCGTGTGCTTCGGCGCCTTCGGTGGTGGATGACTGGGCGTATGCCTCGGTCACAAACATGCTCACCTCCAGGTGCACTCAAGAATATGCGCGGCCGCGGCCCGACGGGCCGCGGCCAAAACTTCTGCCGATATCAGACGGCGAAGAGGAGGAGGAGTGCAATGAGCAGCGAGAAGATGCCCAGAGCTTCCGTAACGGCGAAGCCGAATACGAGGCGGCCGAACTGGCCGTCAGCTGCCGACGGATTGCGCAGAGCGCCGGACAGGTAGCTGCCGAAGATGTTGCCGAGGCCGAGAGCCGTGCCGGCCATACCAAGGCATGCAAGACCTGCACCGATGTACTTTGCTGCTTCCGCTTCCATGATTGACTCCTTCGAAATGGTGTTGCGGCTTAGGATTTGCGCTTCCGGCGGCAAGCCGACCGGAAACCAGCGACTGTTTATTCCTTAGTGGCCTCCGGGGTGGACCGCATCGTTGAGGTACATGCAGGTCAGCACCGCAAAGACATAGGCCTGGAGGAAGGCGACAAGGAATTCAAGACCGGTGAGGGCGACGGTCATGATGAGCGGCAGGATCGCGCCGCCGATGCCGAGCGCTCCAAAAGCGCTGAGCGATGCGACGAAGCCTGCGAAGACCTTCAGCGTGATGTGGCCCGCCAGCATGTTGGCGAAAAGACGGACCGAGAGGCTGATCGGACGGGAAAGGAACGAAATGATTTCGATCGAGACGACAAGCGGCAGAAGCGCGCCCGGCACGCCTTGCGGCACGAACAGCTTGAGGAAGCCGAAGCCGTGCTTGTAGAAGCCGTAGAGAAGGACGGTGCCGATCACGAAGACCGCAAGCGCGAAGGTGACGATGATCTGGCTGGTGACGGTGAAGAAATAGGGGACCATGCCGAGCAGGTTCGCCGTCAGGATGAACATGAACAGCGAGAAGACCATCGGGAAGAATTTCATCCCGTGACTGCCGGCGCCCTCGCGAAGCATCGAGGCGATGAATTCGTAGGACATTTCCGAAACCGACTGCATGCGCGTCGGGATCAGCCCACGCTGCGACGTCGTCAGATAGAGGAAGCCCGCGGCCGCACCCACGGTCGCGACCATGAACAGCGACGCATTGGTGAAGGAAAAGTCAATTCCGCCAATCTCGATCGGGACAATCTTGTTGACCAGGAACTGGTGGGTCGGATCGTTTGACACCGCGCTTCTCTTTCGTTTTGCCCGCCCGCGAGCGGAAATCCTGTTCTTCCCGGCGACGTATCAGACGCCGCCGCCATCCTCTTTGTCCGTGCCCGGCTCGCCCTTCCGCTCGTCGGGCTTCGCCACCAGACCGGCGGAACGCAGCACGTTCAACACGCCGGCACAGAAGCCGAGTAGCAGGAGGACGATCATGCCCCACGGCCCTGTACCCGCAAAGTGGTCCAAAAGATAGCCCAGAAACGCCCCGACCAGGATGCCGGCGATGAATTCGCTCGAAAGCTTCATCGCCGCCGCGTACCCCTTGCGGCTTTCATCGGCGCGCCCATCCGCCCCTTCCGAGACATCCGCCCGCTTCTTGGACTTGATGTCGTCGCCGAGACGCTTGAGCCGCGCTTCCAGACTTTCTTCCGGCTTCTCCGTCACATGGCTCCCCTTTGCACCCCCACGCGGTCGAACGCGATCTCGGTCATACAAACGGCCGCTGTTCAAGCCACGCTTCGGCCCCATTTGAAGTCGCGCGCAACATAGTTTTAGGCACCCGCATAGTCAAGGCATGGAGGCACCTTCGACGTGGACAATATTATTGTGTTAATTCAACGACTTAATGATAAATCCGGCAAGCTGCGACAAAGGTGCAGAGGGAATCGCCGCCAACGACGGGGTCACGCCCGCGGCTCCGGCGGCTGGCAGGGGCGCGGAGGCGGCCACGCCGTCAGCTCCAGCCGCCGCCATAGGTTCTGTAGAAGATGTGCAGTCCGATCTTGCCGACCCGCTTCATCGTCTTCGCCCAGGCGGGATTCACATAGGTGGCGTGATAATGGGTCGCCGAGCCGACTTCCGACAGCCATATCCTTCCGGAGGTAACCGCCAGCGCGACTTCCTTGGCCGTCTTCCAGTGCGATCGCGAATAGATCAGGTCGCGGATCATGTCGCAGGCGAAAGAGAACTGGCAGCGGTTGCGCCAGGCCTTGTTCTGGTAGACGACGCCGCAGATCGTCTTCGGGTAGGTCGGATTGCGGACGCGATTGAGAATGACCTGCGCCACCGCGGCCTGACCCTTGACGGATTCGCTGCGTGCCTCGAAATAGATTCCCTCGGCCAGACAGGTCTGCTCTTCCTTGCTGAAGACGGTTGGCGGCAGCGGCGTTGCCGCCCAGGCATGATCGTCGGGCGCGATATCCGGAATGAAGCGCCCTGCATTTTCGTCGTTCCGCAGGATCGAATCGAAGGGTGATTCACGCGCATAGTCCGGCTCGGGCCGGACATAGGCAGTCGCAAGAATGTCGGGCTTGTCGTTGGTGACGAGCTTGGCCAGCATCGGCGAGAGGCCCGGTTCCGGCTTCGGCGGCGTCTTGCGGTAAAAGACCGTGGCGATCTCGATCTCCTTGCCTTTGATCTTCGGCTTGGCGAAGACCATCTTCTCGGGGCCGTCGAGGGCCGGGCCGATAAGCGAGCTCGTGCGCTGAAGGATGGATCCGGCGCTGAAGTCCTTGGGCGGGGTCACCGGCGTTACCGCGACGATTCGCCCCTTCTTCAGCTTCCGCGTCACGCGATCCTCGTCCGGCGTCCCCTGGTGTTTCGATTCGGCGGTCAGCGCCACGCGGCCGCCTTCCGGCAGGGTCATGCCGGCGCCGCCGTCGAGCGCACCGGTGGTGATCGGGTCCGTGAAGACCATCTCGACTTCGTGGAGAGAGCCGGCCGGCGAAGGAGTGAGATAGGTGCGCCAACGCTCGCCGCCGCGGTTGATGCCGGACAGAAACGTCGCAATGTCCGAATAGGCGACCGCCGAGGGAAAGCCCAGGAATACGGCAAGGCCTAGGATCGCCGGGGCGCGCCAGGCCGAGAACGAAAACCGAAACTTGTCACGCAACTTCCAACTCTTACGCACCGGTCGGCTCCAGGAACTCTTTCTCAAGCACGCGCTCTCGCAAGCCGGCGATGAGCCAGCGACAAGATTCCATGCAGGACGCTAGGGTTTGGAAGCGGCCGGCCGGCTCGCCGGGACCGCTTCGCTTGAGCCTTGAAAATGCGGCATTAACCTTGATGTTTGGTTAATGCGGACGCAGTGAAACGGATCAGATGATCACGTGAGAGCCGAGTTCGACCACCCGGTTCGTCGGCAGGCGGAAATAATCGGAGGGATCGATCGCAGCATTGGCGAGTGCGATGAACAGACGGTCCTGCCAATGCGGCATGCCGGACTGGGCGTCGGGCACAAGTTTGCGGCGGCCGAGATAGAAAGAGGTGGACATGATGTCGAATTTCAGGCCCGACTTTCTGAAGAGGCCCAGCGCCTGGGAGACATTCTGCGTTTCCATGAAGCCGAACTTCATTTCCAGCAGAGTGAAACGCTCCGACAACCGCCGCGCGCTGACCCGCTCTTCCCTCGGCACCTTCGGCGTGTTTGCCGTCCGGATCGTCAGAATGAAGTTCTGCTGATGCAGAACGTGGTTGTGTTTGATGTTGTGCAGCAGGGCGGCAGGAGTCGATTCCGGATCGCTGGTCAGGAATATCGCCGTGCCGGTCACCGACACCGGCGCGTGCTCGCTCTGGCGCTCGACCGATTTGATGAAGCTTGCCAGCGGAATGTCGATATGGCGGGTCTTGGCGTGCAGGATTGCTGTGCCGCGCTTCCAGGTCCACATGATGACGATGAAGGTCGCCGCAATCAGGATCGGCACGTAGCCCCCGTCGTGGATCTTCAGCATGTTGGCGCCCAGGAAGACGAATTCCAGTGCGAACAGCGGCAGCAGCGCACCCGCTGCCCACCAGCTCGGCCAGTTCCACCGCATACGCAGGAATTCGAAGGAAAGCACCGTGGTGACCACCATCGCACCGGTGACGGAGATGCCATAGGCAGTTGCGAGCGCCTCGGAGGAGCCGAAGAGGAAGACGAGCGCCATGACGCCGAACATCAAAAGCGTGTTGACGTTCGGCAGGTAAATCTGGCCCGTATGGGTCTCGGACGTATGGAAGATCGCCATGCGCGGCAGGAAACCAAGGTGGATGGCCTGGCGCGTCAGCGAAAAGGCGCCGGTTATGACCGCTTGACTGGCGATGATGGTGGCCGCTGTCGCGAGAATGACGGCGGGCAGCAGCGCCCATTTCGGAAACATCAGGAAGAAGGGATCGGACATCGCCTCCGGGTTCTTCAGCACGAAGGCGCCCTGCCCCAGATAGTTCAGCGTGAGCGCTGGGAAGACCACGGTGAACCAGGCCCATTGGATCGGCCGCCTGCCGAAATGGCCGAGATCGGCGTAAAGCGCCTCGGCACCCGTGACCGTCAGGAAGACGGCGCCGAGTACGACGATACCGACATAGCCTTCGTTGAACAGGAAGGTGACGGAATAATACGGGTTGAAGGCTCTGAAGACCGACAGGTCGTCGGAAATATGGACGAAACCGATCGCGCCCATGACGACGAACCAGATGAGCGTTATCGGGCCGAAGAAATTGGAAACCGCGGCAGTACCCTTGGACTGAACGGCGAAGAGGAGCAGGAGGATGACCACGGCGATCGGAACGACGTAGTCCGAAAGGGCCGGGGTCACCAACTTCAAACCCTCGACGGCCGAGAGCACCGACAGTGCCGGTGTTATCATCGCGTCGCCGATGAAGAGTGCGGCGCCGGCAATGCCCATGAAGAACAGTATCGCCGTGTGACCATTGGCGGTCTTCATGAGCAGCGCAAGCAGGGAGAGCGTGCCGCCCTCGCCCTGGTTGTCCGCCCGCAGCAGGAAAAGCACGTATTTTATCGTGACAATGATCGTCAGCGCCCAGATCATCAGCGAGATCAGACCGATGATCTCGACGTCCGTCACACCGTCGTGCGCAACGGGGCGCAACGCCTCGCGGAAGGCATAGAGAGGGCTGGTGCCGATATCGCCATACACGACGCCGACGGAGCCAAGCGCCAGAACCAGCAGGCGGCGGATATTCTCCACCCCAGGTGTAGCGGGAGCAGACAATTGAGACATGTTGCTCAACAGGCCCTTAGAGCCAGCCTTTCCAGCGGAAGAAGAAAAAGGGGATCACGGCCGAAAGTACCATGGCCGCAAGCGCCCACGGATAGCCGAACTGCCATTCAAGCTCAGGCATGATGCGAAAGTTCATGCCGTAGACAGAAGCGACCAGCGTCGGCGGCAACAGAACGACCGAAGCGATCGAGAAGATCTTGATGATCGCATTCTGCTCGACATTGATCAGGCCGAGCGAGGCATCGAGCAGGAAGGTGATATTTCCAGAGATGAAAGCCGTGTGTTCCGAGAGCGACTGGATGTCCCGCGATACCGTACGGCAAAGTTCCCGGCTTTCCTTGTCTGCTTGAACGTCGGGAACCGTATAGACGAAGGTCAGCAGCCTGGAGAGCGAAGCGAGGCTGTCGCGCGTTTTCGCAACAAGCCGGTGATGGCCCGCGACGTCGCGCAGGCGTGCTTCGAGAAAGTGCGGTGGCCGGTGCCGCCGGCCAGACGCCTTGTCGCCGAAGACCTGAAGCGCCAGGTCGTCGATCCTGTCGACAGCCTGCTCGAGAATTTCCGCCGTCCTGTCCACAATCGTCTCGAGCAGGCGCGTCAGAATCACCGCGCCGTTGCGGCAGCCGCCGGGGATACGATGCATGCCGGCCTTGAACAGGCCGAAGGCCCTCGGCTCGGCATAGCGGACGGTGACAAGGCGCTTGCCTGCCAGAATGAAGCCGACATCCGTCAACCCCGGCATTTCCGTGTCGCTTCGATAGACGAGCGAAGCGGTCATGAAGACGGCACCGTCGTCGGTATAAAGCCTGCTCGAAGGTTCGATGTCCCTCAGATCGTCCCGCGTCGGAATGGGAATTCCGAGCAGTCCCTCGATCATCAGGTCTTCCGCCTTGGTTGGCTCGACAAGGTCTATCCAGACGAGATCGGGACGCAGGCCCGACGGCGGTTCGGCCGTGGAGAGAGCGACCGCTTCACCGTTGACACAATAGCCTGTGATCATGCGGCCGCCTTTTTCATGCAGCCGACGACGATGAACCTTGATGATTTCGCAGGATCAGCCGCCACACGATTTTCCACAAAGCAGATTCATCCGATGAAGGCTTTCAGCCGTTTCGACGCCGCATGACGGCAGTCGGGTGACCAAAGTCTCCGGCGATGGCAGTGGCTCGCTTTGACTTGCCTATGCGAGCCAAGGGGATATGACTCAACCCCGGCGCAAAATCAATGGCCTTCGGGGATCCGGTGCTTCCCTGTCGGATGTCTCGGTCGCGCCGCACTGAATTCCCCGGCATGTCGCTTGGGCATGACCGCGGCGAAGCGCTATTCGAAGACGATGTTCGGCATCGCACGGCTTTTGTCCTGCCGGGCAGCGGTGACCTCTCCCCAGACCCGCGCCGCGATGTCGCGATAGACGCGCGCGACCTCGCCATCGGGCTCGGACGCCACGAGAGGGGTTCCCGCATCGGAGGTCTCCCGGATACCCATGGTCAGGGGCACCTCTCCAAGGAACGGTACGCCGATGCGCTCGGCTTCCTTGCGCGCGCCGCCATGACCGAAGATGTCGTAGCGCCTGCCCGTATCGGGCGCCACGAAATAGCTCATGTTTTCGACGATCCCGAGAACCGGAACCTCAACCTTGCGGAACATGGCGAGACCCTTGCGGGCATCCACGAGCGCCAGGTCCTGCGGCGTCGACACGATGACGGCGCCTGCGAGCGGCACCTGCTGAGCCATCGTCAGCTGTGCGTCACCGGTGCCGGGAGGCATGTCCACGACCAGGACGTCGAGGTCCCCCCACGCCACCTCGCGCAACATCTGCAGGAGCGCCGACTGGATCATCGGGCCGCGCCAGATCATCGCGACCTCCTCGTCCACGAGGAAGCCCATCGACATGACTTTCAGGCCGTAGTTTTCCATAGGGCGGATAAGCCGCCCCTCGATCTGTTGCGGGCGGCCGGAAATCTTCAAAAGCCGCGGCATCGAAGGGCCGTAGATATCCGCGTCGAGGAGCCCGACCTTCAGCCCGTTTGCCTGAAGCGCCAACGCCAGATTGACGGAGGTGGTGGACTTGCCGACTCCGCCCTTGCCGGAGGCGACGGCGATGATGGCACCGACGCCGGGGATGCCCGCCTTTGGTGCCGCACCGCCCGCGCGCTGCGCCGGCGCATGGCCCGTCGGGGCCGGCCGGGGCCGCTCCACCGGGCCCTTCTGCGGAGCGGCCTTGCGGTCGGCAGTCAATGCCACCATGGCGGCCTTCACGCCGGGAATCTCGCGCACGACCCGTTCGGCGGCCGCCCGCATCGGTTCGAGCTCCTTCGCCCGATCCGCCGGCACGGTGATCGAGAAGTAGGCCTTGCCGTCGGAAATGAACACATCGGACACAAGGCCGAGGTCGACGATGTTTCCTTCCATATCCGGACCGCGGACGGTCCGTAGCTTCTCCAAAACCATTTCCCGGGTGACATCCGGCATGTCGGCCTCTTGCTCTTTCGTTGGCGCGCAACGCTTTCGACTGCTCTATCGCTAGCCCAAATCGCACCCGATTTAAGGAACTGGGTATTAGATAGTCGAGCCGGGGCACTTCGCCAATGCGACAGGCGGGAAAATGAGAGGGCCGCCAACCGATCATCGTGTCCGTACATCCGGGATCACGGGCGATCGGCGGCGGCCCCTGTCGCGACCTTCCTGGGCGCTGTCTTATTATGGTCCCCTCTGGACACGGAACTGAATATGCACAATGCGTGCCAGTTGGAGCCTTCCGGAAAAAACCAGATTTTCCAATGAGTTGCTCTTCAACTATCGCGGATGCGCAAGAGACTGCGCTGCTCATTTCCTGAGCAGGCGCGCCATTTGGATACGAAATGCTCTCAGATGCGCCGGCCATTGCTCCGGCCGATGGGGCTGCCGGCTAAAGCTGTTGAGATCGAATAACCGCTGCGGCTTGTTTGATTTCCTCATTCCTGTGCTTGTCACAGGAATCCAGCCAGACCAAGTCCTTGGGCTGAAAGAACGCTTCCCGCGCCGCAGACGCGGCGCTGCTCTCATCTCTGTGACAAGCACAGAGATGCTGGCAGAGGATGACTCTCAGGCCCTAGCTGATATAGCCCTTTTTCATCGCCTTCACGACCGCCTGCGTGCGGTTCACCGCGTCGAGCTTCTTCGTGACGTGGTTGAGGTAATGATTCACCGTGTGTTCCGACAGGCCGAGGATACCGGCGATTTCCGAGCTGGTCTTGCCGGCGGCCGTCCAGCTCAGGCACTGGATCTCCCGTTCGGAAAGAACCGTATTGGTGTTCTTCCAGACAGAGCCGATCTCGGCAAGCCGGTTATAGACGTGAATTGCGATCATCTGCAGTTCCATCGCCGCCGTCATCGGTAATTCCGCTTCCGGGCCCATGAGGATGACCGCGCCGCGGCCACCTTCGGCATCGTGGACCGGGAAGTAATTGGCTTGGAATATGCCGTTGTCGCGCAACATGGCGATGTAATCCGCGGCAGAGTCGGGCTTGCCTCCCTCCCTCTCCCAGTCTTCAAGCATGATCTGAAACGGCGTCGTCGTCTCTCTCAACCGTCGCACCCCGGTGCTGAAGCGCAGCATCGAAAGGCTGTCATATTTGTTGAGGAGCTCGGCCGGCATGTTCGAGATCACCGTGGTGGCGGAGAGCCGCTCTACCTCGACTGCAGGGATCGAACAGATGAGAAACGTCTTGAAGCCGAAAATCGGCGTAATCCGCCGCATGTAGCGAATAATGTCGAACTGGGTCTCGAGCCTTGCTATCTCAGGCGCGAAATCGCCGCCCCGGGGCAGATCGATATCAGTCGTCCCCCTCGTGATCATCTCTTGCATCGGTGCGGTTCCATCGCAGTCATCGACTATCAAATAGCCCGAGCGGCCGAGCAATGCCAACAGGTGATTGACGATCATCACCTCTGACGCGCAAAACCCTGTGCATTTCGACCGTGCCGATGAACGCCGACCCCGCCTTCAGCCGCTCGCGCCGTAAGACGGCCGCGTACGGGTTCGCCTGCCTCCATTTCCCGTGCTTGTCACAGGAATGAGAGAGAAAAGGGCTCTGTTCATGTCCCGCCCGGCTTCGATCAATTGATCAAGCCCGCGCGTATCGCCTTGGCGACAGTTTGGACGCGATTGACCGAATCGAGCTTGCGCGTCGCACGGTTGAGATAGTGGTTCACCGTATATTCCGACAGTGCCATGATACGGGCCATCTCCACCGTCGTCTTCCCAGCCGCGGCCCAGCGCAAACACTCGATCTCGCGGCGGGAAAGGCTGCCCGGGCCGCGTCGGTCGCGCGTTCTGACTTCGCTCAGCCGGCTGTATAGAAGGCCGGCCCAGAGGTTCAGAGCCTGCATCTCGTCGTCGGACACGGCGGACCTGTCACCGCCGAAGGCGATGGCGGCGCGGTGACCCGCGGCATCATGGACCGGCAGATACACCCCACGCGGCATGTTCGCCTGTTCGAAAACGCATATGGCAGCTTCGCCCTTTCCGTCCACACGCCCGCGCGCCAGCAGATGAGCATCATAGGTGAAGGGAATTGTGCTGCGCCGCAACCGCTGGATCACGGGACTGCCGTCGATCAGGCGGGCACTGTCGTAGCGCCTGAGGAAATCCATCGGCCAGGTCGTCATGAGCGCCTGCGCAGTGAGGCTGTGGGACCCCGACTCGGGAATGGCGAGGACCATGAAGCCTCGAAAACCGAAACCTTCCGACACCCGGCCGAGCGCGCTCCGCACATCATCCTCGCTGTCGATCGACCCGCTGACAGCGTGACCGTCAGGGAGGACCAATGAGGATATATCCACGCTGAAATCGATCATCTTCCGCCCGCCTCTCACATCCGCGTTCCAGCTGGAGCATGACGCTCGCGCTGTCATACCCACGCCTTCGCTTCCACCAGAATTCCGCCCGATGCAACCAGCCGTGGCAGCAGACCGGCATTGAAGTTACTTATCTTGAACCTTTTCGTCCAGTCGAAACTTCTAATTTACCGTAAAGCGGTCCCGCGCACTTTTTCGTGGAAAACATGCTGTAATCCTTAACCGTCACGGCGACCTTTGCTCGTCCGGCAGGACACGCGGCGCCGCAGCCCCCTTTTCCCGCCCGGGGCCAAGCCGGATCCGGACCTCTTCCTCGATCTCTGCCGCCACCTCGCGCACGTCCTGCGCCCAAGCGGTCAGCTGCTGCAGGCTGACCCGATAGGAGGGACCGGTCACGGAGATCCCTCCGACCAGGTCGTGTTCCGGAACGCTGATCGGGGCGGCCACGCAGCAGATCTCCGCCTCGTGCTCCTCCCGGTCGAAGGCATGGCCGTCGTGCCGGATTTCCTCGATCTCGGCAAGGAGCGATTCTATCGAACGATGCGTTTGCGCCGTGAACGGGTGAAACGCCATTCCGGTCGATATCCGCTGCAATTCGCCTGCGGGAAGAACCGACAGAGCCGCCTTGCCGATACCCGTACAATAGGCCGGCGACGCCTTGCCGATCTGCGAACTCATACGCACGGTCTGCCGGCTTTCCACCTTGTCGACATAGATGATCTCGGTCTCCCGCAGCACGCCCAGATGCACCGTCTCGCCGGTCAATTGGTGCAGGTGCAGGAGATAGGGGGCGGCGATCTCTCGAAACCGGTTCCCCGACCAGGAGCGATAAGCAAATTTCAACAGGCGAAGCCCGGGCTCGTAGGACAAGTCCCGGCGCTGCACCAGCAAGCCCTCTTCGACGAGATGGCCAAGCAGCCGGTGCAGGGTTCCGCGGGGCTGACGAACGGTCTGCAATATATCCGTGAAGCGCTGAGGGCGGTCGGCCATGGCTACTGCCTCCAGCACGGCCATTGCCTTGCCAAGCGTGCCGGTGCCGACGAGGTCACCTTCCATATCGTCTTCTTTCTTCCGCTTCATTCTTATCCGCTTTCCGCTGCGCTATCTTGACAGGGTAAAAGCATTGGCGCGATAATTCCATATAATAAAACACAGTTCCGAATATTGGAACAATCAAACCCGCAGCCGCGGTAACAGGGAGAAGCCATGACCTTGCCGAGCAGCCAGTTTCCTGATCTGCGCGATCGCGGAGTTCTGGTCACCGGCGGCGGCTCCGGCATAGGGGCCGCACTGGTGGAGGCATTCGCCGGGCAGGGTGCCCACGTCGCCTTCGTGGACATTGCAGCGGAAGCGAGCCTGGCGCTCTGCGAGAAGGTCGCGGCGCAGACCGGGCAGGCGCCGCATTTCATCCAGGCAGACCTTCGCGATGTCGAGGCCGTACGGGCCGCAGCCGAGGAGGCGGCCGCCAAACTCGGCTCCGTCCGTGTCCTCGTCAACAACGCCGCGCGCGACGACCGGCAGGCGCTCGAAGCGGTGACTGAGCAGAGCTGGGACGAAAGCCTTTCCGTCAACCTCAGGCATATCTTCTTCATGTGCCAAGCGGTCGCGCCCCACATGCAGCGGCAAGGCGGCGGATCGATCATCAATTTCTCCTCGATCGCCTTCATGCTCAATATGCCGGAAATCCCCGCCTACTCTGCAGCCAAAGCCGGGATCATCGGCCTCACCAAGTCGCTCGCCGGCAAGCTCGGGCCGGACAATATCCGCGTCAACGCGATCCTGCCCGGCATGATCGTTACGGAACGGCAGCGGCGCTTGTGGCTCACGGAAGAATCGATCGCACGGATGCAGGAAAGGCAGTGCCTCAAGCGCATGCTGGTCGCCGACGATCTCGTCGGCCCATGCCTCTTTCTGGCGTCGGACAGTTCGGCGGCGATGACCGCACAGACCATGATCATCGATGGAGGCGTGTTTTGACGACGGCAGGCTATTATGCCGCAGTGGATTGGGGAACATCGAGCTTCCGCCTGTGGATCATCGGCGAGGACGGTGCGGTGCTGGCCGAACGCCGCAGCGCCGAGGGCATGACGACGGCCGCAAAGACCGGTTTTCACACGATTCTCGACGGCCATCTCGCCGCGGTCTCCGCGCCTGCGCATCTGCCGATCATCATCTGCGGCATGGCAGGCGCCCGTCAGGGCTGGAAGGAGGCGGGGTATATCGAAACCCCCGCAGCACTCGCCGAGATTGCCGGCCGTGCCACGGCCATTCCCGATGTCGACCGCGACATCCGCATTCTCCCCGGCCTCGCCCAGCGCGACCAACGGCATCCGGACGTCATGCGCGGCGAGGAGACGCAGCTCCTCGGCGCAGCCGGGCATCTCGGCGCCGGCAGCCATCTCGTCTGCATGCCCGGCACGCACAGCAAATGGGTTCGTCTTGCCGACGACAGGGTCGAGGGCTTTTCCACCTTCATGACCGGTGAGCTCTTCGACACCATCTCGCGCCACACCATCCTCAGCCACGCGGTGGCAGAAGCGGAAAGCTTCGCGACCGGGAGCGCAGCCTTTACGGATGCAGTAAGCCGCACGAGGGAGAACCCGGCGCTCGCAACCAATCTGCTCTTCTCCGTTCGCGCCGGGCAGCTTCTGCACGGCACCGGCGCCGCCGACGCGAGAGCGCAATTGTCCGGGACCCTGATAGGCCTGGAGATCGCCGGAGCGCTCGCGGCCTCGGGCACGGTGGACGGCGTATGCCTCGTCGGCTCCGGTGGGCTCGGCACGCTTTATCGTACTGCCCTCGAAAGCCAGGGCCTCAACGTCCGGGCCGTCGACGCCGATGAGGCGGTGCGGGCCGGTCTTTCCGCTGCCGCCCGTGCGATTTGGCCTTTGTGATAGAAAGAAAGAACATGGACAGAATCCCCCTGCCCCCGATGAAACGCCCGCTGATCGCGATCCTGCGCGGCCTGAAGCCTGAGGAGGCGGAAGGCGTGGTCGGTGCCCTCATCGAAACAGGCTTCACGGCGATCGAAATCCCACTGAATTCGCCGGATCCGTTTCGCTCCATCGAGACGGCCGTCAAAATGGCTCCGGCCGGGTGCCTTATCGGCGCCGGTACGGTGCTGACGACGGCCCAGGTGGAACGCCTCGCCGATGTCGGCGGGCGGCTGATGGTGAGCCCCAATGTAGAGCCGGCAGTCATCCGGCTTGCTGCGACGAAAGACATGGTGACGATGCCCGGCGTTTTCACGCCGACGGAGGCATTGGCGGCCGCCGCCGCCGGAGCCAGCGGCCTCAAGTTCTTTCCGGCAAGCGTGCTCGGCCCCTCCGGCATCGCGGCGATCCGCGCGGTGCTGCCGGGCGATCTCGAGATCGCGGCGGTCGGCGGCGTGTCGGAGGTCAATTTCGCCGACTATGCAGCGATCGGGATCCGCAGCTTCGGGCTCGGTTCGAGCCTTTACAAGGCCGGGATGAGCGCCGGGGAAGTGCGGCAGCGGGCCATTGACACGCTCGCAGCCTATGATGCCGTCTATGGAGGCCAGCGGTGACCGATCTCGTTCCCTTCTCCGGCCGAACCCTTTCGGAAGCCGCGTGCGAACTCGGCGAAGGCCCCACCTTCGACCCCGACACAGGAACGGCCTGGTGGTTCAATATAACGGGCCGCGAGTTGCATGAGCTTCATCTCGAAAGCGGACGGAAGGCGATCCATTCCCTGCCCTTCCTCGGCAGCGTGCTTGCGACGATCGATCCGCTACGGCAGTTGATCGCCTCGGATCAGGGCCTTTTCGTGCGCGACACCGAAAGCTCGAAGCTACGCCATTTCGCGACGCTCGAGGAAAAGCCGGGCAACCGCTCCAACGACGGACGCGTCCATCCCTGCGGCGCGCTTTGGGTCGGCACCATGGGGCGCAGCGCCGAGAAACATGCGGGTGCGATCTACCATGTGGCCGGCAGCCGCGTCACGAGGCTCTATGGCAACATCACCATTCCCAACGCGATCTGCTTTTCCCCGGACGGGGCTACCGCCTATTTCACCGACACCGACGTCAACCAGCTGATGCGCGTGGACATAGATCCGGCGACAGCGCTCCCGACCGGCGATCCGGTGCTGCTTTCGGACGAAAGCACGAGCCCGGGCGGCGTCGACGGCGCCGTCTGCGATGCCGACGGGCTGATCTGGAACGCCCGGTGGGGCGCAAGCGCCGTGGAGGTCTATAAACCCGACGGCCGGAAGGTCGCCCGCTACGCCGTGCCGGCGACGCAGCCGAGCTGCCCGGCTTTCGTCGGCGCCAGGGCCGAACGGCTGCTGGTGACATCAGCCTGGCAAGGCATGGACGACGCCGCGCGGGCAGCCGACCCGCAGGGCGGGAAAACCTTCGACCTCGGGATCGAGGTCAAAGGGCGCTTCGAGCCCGCATTCCGACTTTAAATCCGCCGAACAACAAAGACTGGCGTCGCGCCGGCGAAAAATCATACAATTGCTCCATTGCGCTGAATCGCGGTGGAAGGAGTGCTCGGATGAGCGACAAGAAAAAAGAACTGAGAAGCCGTCACTGGTACGGCGGCACGCACAAGGACGGCTTCATTCATCGGTCCTGGATGAAGAATCAGGGGTTTCCCGACCATGTGTTCGACGGCCGGCCGATCATCGGCATATGCAACACCTGGTCTGAACTCACGCCCTGCAACAGCCATCTGCGTATTCTCGCCGAAGGGGTGAAGCGCGGCGTCTGGGAAGCGGGGGGCTTTCCGGTCGAATTTCCGGTGTCGTCGCTCGGGGAGACGCAGATGCGTCCGACCGCCATGCTCTTCCGCAACCTGCTCGCAATGGATGTCGAAGAGGCTATCCGCGCCTATGGCATCGACGGCGTCGTGCTTCTCGGCGGCTGCGACAAGACCACTCCGGGCCAGATGATGGGAGCGGCCTCGGTCGACCTCCCGACGATCGTCGTTTCCTCCGGCCCCATGCTGAACGGCAAGTGGAAGGGCAAGGATATCGGGTCGGGCACGGATGTCTGGAAGTTTTCGGAGGCGGTGCGCGCCGGTGAAATGAGCCTGCAGGAATTCATGGCCGCCGAAAGCGGCATGTCGCGCTCGCCAGGCGTCTGCATGACCATGGGCACGGCGACGACGATGGCGTCGATCGTGGAAGCCATGGGCCTGTCGCTTCCGACGAACGCCGCCCTGCCTGCGGTCGACGCCCGCCGCATGGCGCTCTCGCACATGACCGGCAAGCGCATCGTCGAGATGGTCCACGAGGACCTCAGGCTGTCGAAGATCCTGACAAAGGAGAATTTCGAGAACGGCATCATCGCCAATGCCGCCGTCGGCGGATCGACCAATGCCGTGGTCCACATGCTGGCGATCGCCGGGCGCGCGGGTATCGACCTCTGTCTCGAGGATTTCGATCGGGTGGGCGGTCAGGTGCCCTGCATCGTCAACTGCATGCCGTCGGGCAAGTATCTGATCGAGGATCTCGCCTATGCGGGCGGCCTGCCGGCCGTGATGAATCGGATCCAGCACCTGCTGCATCCCGACGCACCGACGGTTTTCGGCGTTCCGATCAGCAAGTATTGGGAGGGCGCGGAGGTCTATAACGACGATGTCATCCGCCCGCTAGATAACCCGTTGCGTGCGGCGGCAGGCATTCGCGTGCTGAAGGGTAATCTTGCGCCCAACGGTGCGGTGATCAAGCCGTCTGCGGCAAGCGAACATCTGCTCGCCCACGAGGGGCCCGCCTATGTCTTCGACACGATCGAAGACCTCAGGGCCAAGATCGACGATCCCGACCTGCCGGTCACCGAAGACACGATCCTCGTGCTCAAGGGTTGCGGACCGAAGGGATATCCCGGCATGGCGGAGGTCGGCAACATGCCGATTCCGCGCCGGCTCGTCGAAAAGGGCGTGCGCGATATGGTGCGCATCTCAGATGCGCGCATGTCCGGCACCGCCTTCGGCACCGTCGTTCTTCATGTGAGCCCAGAAGCCAATGCCGGCGGGCCCCTGGCGATCGTCAGGACTGGCGACCGGATCCGCCTCGACGCCCTGAAAGGCGAGCTGAACCTGCTCGTCAGCGAGGAAGAACTGGCGGCCCGCATGGCGGCCTGGCAGCCGCCCGAACAGAAATGGCACCGCGGCTACTACAAACTCTATCACGACACGGTGCTGCAGGCCGACAGGGGCGCGGACCTCGATTTCCTCGTCGGCAAGAGCGGCAGCGAGGTTCTGCGCGAAAGTCACTGATCGAGCCTTCGCCCCCGGACCCCTGGAGCCATGAAGGCGTCCCCTGCGAAAGGCAACCGGAATGCGAGCTTCTGCGCCGCGTGTTCACCCGAGCATGCGGCGCAACCGCATCGAGCGCACACCAATGGAAGCCTCGTGCCGGCCAGCTCGGCGTTCACTTTTTCCGGAACAGTTTGCGTTGCCGGGCGTTGCTTGAGTGTCATCGGCGCAGCATCCCTGGCCCAACTTGAGGCTGCGCCTGGATCACGGTGATGACATCGTGATCGATGCCAAAGGGCTGGAAGGGAATGCGGGCGAAAAGCGCACGTAATGCCCTCTAGCCGACAACGTCAACGAAAGGCAGTCTGACATGAAAGAGAGACTTATATCTTCCGTTGCCGCTGGCGCGCTTCTCGTGGGCGTTGCCGTTGCCCCGATGAGCTTCGCACAGCAAACCACGACGCCTCCGGCTACGGCACCTGAAACCCAGACCATGGAACCCGCCCCGGCTCCGGCTACCCCGCCGGCCGCCGACGAGCAGGCGCAGACACCGGATACGGCAGACAAGACGACCGATATGGCGGCTGGTGACGCCAGCTACCTGACGGAGCAAGCGGAAGACCAAGTGTCCGCGAATACTTATATCGGCCAGTCCGTCTACAATGCCAGCGATGAAAGCATCGGCGAGATCAACGACCTGATCATCGAGAAGGAAGGCGGTATCGCTGCTGCCATCGTCGGAGTTGGCGGCTTCCTCGGCATCGGGGAAAAGAACGTCGCAGTTCCGTTCGACAAGATCGCGATTGCCGACCAGCCCGATTCGGATGAGATCAAGCTGACGACCACCGAAACGGCCGACTCCCTGAAGGCCGCGCCGGAGTTCAAGACGAAATCGCAGGTAATGGCCGAGCGTAACGCCGACCAGCCGGTCGATACGTCGACAACTTCGGCAACGGGTACGACCCCGGCACCGGCGCCTGCGGAACCTGCCCCACAGCAGTAAGCTGCATACGCGTTACAATGATAAAGAAGGAGCGGCACCGACTGGCGCCGCTCTTTTTTCGTGAACAAATTGGTACAAACCTCATACACCAATTACTTCGTTTGTATTAAATAATAATAATTTGTGAAATATATGGAGATGTACTGAGATATAACGGAAATATTCGATACTTCTATTACTTTAACCCTCATATTTTCTTCTGAAATAGAATCGCTTGCGAAATATCCCTTGTGAATTACTGCCATTTTAGGTAGAGGTCCGGGAGGGCTTTCGCGATGAGGGATCGACATGAGGACACGAACTTTTCTTGCTGTGGCAGGTTTTCTGGGAATTGCGGCATCACCGCTAGCTGTCGGCAGTGCACTGGCAGCCGAACCCCAGACAGAAACCATTGATACCGCAGACGGGTTGATGAATATCTGGCTCGGCGCCGCCTATGTTGACATGAACGTCACGAACGGGTTCGGAGCTGCCATCGACCAAGGCAGTTTCCTCTTCATCACTCAGCCGGATAGCGGCTTGGACATTTCGTCCGCTGGCGCTGAGGTCGGCGGCGATTACTGGGGTTCCGGCCTCCGGCTGGGAGACGTTTACCTTGCGGCAGACTTCCTGATCGCCAGGGACGACGACGACATTCGGCTGGCACTGCCGACGACGGGCGCACGTCCTTTTCTGGACACGCTCCCGCTGGACGGAACCCCTTCCCCCGGTCTCATTGTCGCAGGCGCGGGAAGCGAAGCGAACATCTCTGCCGACGCCGACTTCCGTCGCACCTCTGTTGCCGCAGCTCATAAGCTCGCTTTCAGTCCGCTGGACGCCGATATCGCGCTTGGCGCATATGGCGCCCTCAGCCGGTTGAACTTCGGGTCGTCCGTGCGCGGCGTCGGCGGCGGCTTCATAACACTTGATGAAGAGGTTGACGCCGTCTCGGTCGGTCCGATGATCGCACTCCGGAAGACGACGGCGCTAACACCCTCGATCGAGGGCTTTATCGAGGGGCGTGCTGCCGTCCTCTACGCGCATGGCGCGTTCGACGGGGTGCAGACCGCGTCGAACCTACCCGCGGCGTTGAATGTCGAGGATGAGCGTGACGATCTGGCCGGCATGGCTGAAATTCGTGCCGGTGTCTCGCTCCTGGCATTGGGGGCCGGCAAGTTGAGTCTGTACGGCGGACTTGGTGTGCGCAACGATGCGTATGAGATCGTTAATCCCCGTTCACGGACTGGACTCGTCGCCAGCGATTCCGATTCGTACTCTCCTGGCCCGGCGCGAATCGAACAAACAACACAGTTTACGGGCTCAATCGGCGCAAGGTTCACCTTGAACTTTTGACACGAAAAATGCGGCTGCGCTTCGGCGCGTGCGCCGCTCTACCCAAGTAGGCCGCCCTGCATTCAGTTGCGCTGGGCGGCCTACTCCATTATTTTCTTTGCATTTAGTACCACGCGTCGGGCATGCCGTTCTTGCGCGTTGCGACATAGTCGTTCAGCGCTTCGTCGATGGCCGCATCCAAGGGCGGCGCCTCGTATTCGGCGAGAGCCTTTTTCCAGCTCCTGTTCGCGCGCAGCGCCATGTCGGTTTCGCCCTGTTCCACCCATTTCTCGAAGGGTTCGTTATCGGAAAGGGCGCTGTCCCAGAAGGCGGTCTGATAATTGCGCATCGTGTGGCCGGAGCCAAGGAAGTGGCTGCCCGGGCCCACTTCCAGGAAGGCGTCCATGGCGAGCGTATTGTCGTCGACAACGACGCCGGCAAGATAGGAATGCAGCGCCCCGCAGAAATCCATGTCCATCATGAATTTTTCGTAGGACATGGCCAGCAGGCCGTCGGCGAAGCCTGCCGAGTGCAGGACGAAATTGGCGCCGCAATGTACGGCCGACAGCATCGACATGACGCCTTCCTGCATCGCCTGTGCATCCGGGCGCTTCGAGTTGGAGAAGTTTCCGGCGCAGCGCAACGGCAGGCCGAGCCGGCGCGCGAGCTGGCCGATGACCATGCTGCCGATCGCCGGTTCCGGCGTGCCGAAGGTCGGCGAGCCCGAGCGGAGCGACATCGAGGAAAGAAAGTTTCCGAAGATGACGGGCGCGCCCTTGCGTTCGAGCTGCGTCAGCGCACAGCCGGCAAGCGTTTCGGCATAGGATTGGGCAATCGCCCCGGCATTGGTGACCGGCCCCATCGCGCCGCCGAGGATGAACGGCACGATCACCGCGGCCTGGTTGGCGCGAGCATAGGCCCGCAGCGACTTCGTCATCGTGCCGTCCCAGACGAGCGGCGAGTTGACGTTGACATTGCCGAGAATGACGCAGTTGCCGTCGACGAATTCGGCACCGAAAAGAATGCGGGCCATTTCGATCGAATCCTCGGCACGTTCCTCCGAGGTAATCGACCCCATGAAGGCGCGGTCGGAGTATTTTAGGTGGCTGTAGACCATGTCGAGATGACGTTTGTTCACCGGCACGTCGCACGGTTCGCAGATGGTGCCGCCGGAGTGGTGCAGCCAGGGGCTCGACTGGGCGAGCTTCACCAGATTGCGGAAGTCCTCGATGGTGCCGTAGCGCCTGCCCTTGTCCAGATCCATGACGAAGGGGGAACCGTAAGCCGGAGAGAACACCACGTTGCGGCCGCCGATCTCGACGCTGCGGGCGGGGTTGCGGGCGTGCTGCGTGAATTGCGCCGGCGCCGAGCGGACGATCTCTTTCAGCATCCCCGGCTCGAAGGTGACGCGAAGACCCTCGATTTTGGCCCCGGCGCGCCGCCAGTGGTCGAGCGCCACCGGGTCGTCGCGAAATTCGATGCCGACTTCGGCGAGAATGCGGTCGGCCACCCCTTCGATCCGCTCCAGGTTCTCCTCGCCGAGGATGTCATAAGTCGGTATATTGCGGGCGATGTAGGGGACGCCGAGATTCTTGCTGCCCTCGCGTCGCTGCGGTCGCCCGCTCCGGGTCCGTTTCGGCGCCTCGCCGGTTGCTTCCAACACTTCCATGGTCGATCTCCCATCATTTGCAATGATGGTATTGACGAGAGAGGCTATTGTAACGCAGGAAAAATTCGACGCTTGATATAAGTGGCACTTATGGAAAACCTGCGCCGTCTCCTACCGTCTGCCGCGAGCCTCATCGTCTTCGAGGCAGCCGGCCGGCATCAGAACTTCACACGCGCTGCCGGTGAGCTCGGAATGACTCAGGCAGCGGTGTCCTACGCCATTCGAGGACTCGAGAACCAGCTGGGCGTGCCCCTGTTCCAACGTGTGCACCGGGCCGTCGAACTGACGGAGGCCGGAGAAAAGTTTCACGCGGATGTCTCGGTCGGCCTCGCACGGATCCAGAAGTCGGCCGAAGACATCCGCGCCAAAGGGCGCGAGACCAATGTGACGCTGGCGGCTTCGACGGCCTTCACCTCCATGTGGATGCTGCCGCGGCTTGCCCGGTTGCGGGAAGACCTGCCGGAGATCGACCTTCGCATCCAGACGAGCGTGCGCGACCTCGATCTGGATGAGGAGCCGATCCCGCTCGGCATTCGCGGCGGGGACCCCAGCCATTGGCCGCGCTATCATGCGGCGGTGCTGGCCGATGAAGTCGTCCAGGCCGTGGCGACACCCGCCTATATCGAGATGCATGGGCTGCCGGCAACGCCCGCTGACCTCATCAGGCACAATCTTATCCACCTCGAAGAGCCCGTAAGGCGGGCCTGCGACTGGACCGAATGGTTCGCGAGCGCGGGCCTTGCCTATCCGGCGCAAGGCAAAAGGCTCGCGATCAACGATTACGTGCTCGTGATCCAGGCCGTGCTGGCGGGAGAGGGCATTGCGCTCGGCTGGGAGCATCTGACCGCCCGACAGGTGCGCTCCGGCGCGCTGGTGCCGGTCGGGGGGCATGTGCTGAGGACCGGCCAGGCCTTCTACGTCGTCTGGCCGCGGTCACGCGAACTCAACAGTCAGGCGCGCCGCATCCGGGACTGGCTTTTGGAGGAGGGCCTCCGCGACCGGTCGGGGGCCGGAACCGCAAGCGGGCATGAGGCGCTTCAGCGCGCCGCCGCCATATCCGGGTAATGCTCGGAAAGGTAACGCAAGGTGGCATCGGCATCGGCGGGCTTGCCGTAGAAATAGCCCTGTCCCAGGCCGCAGCCGAGCGCCTTGAGCTTCAGCGCCTCGGATGAATGCTCGATGCCTTCGGCGACCACGGCGAGTTCCAGCCCCTCGCACATCGAAACGATAGCCTTGACGATATGTTCTGAAGTCCGGTCGGTGGAAATCCCCGAAACGAAGGTCCGGTCTATCTTCACCTTGTCGAGGGAAAAATCCCTGAGCCGCCCGAGGCTCGACTGGCCCGTTCCGAAATCGTCCAGCGACACGCGCACGCCGGCCGCTCTCAATTCGGTGACGATCCTCTGGGCAGTGCCGGCGTCGGCCATCGCAGCGGTCTCGGTGATCTCGAGTTCGAGTCGCCGGGGGTCGAGGCCCACTTGAGCTGTGATTGCCAGGAGCCGAGCGCTCGTCGCCGGATCCATCAGCTGGACCGAGGACAGGTTGAAGGACAGGAAGAGGTCCTCCGGCCAGGACAGGGCAGCCCGCGCCGCCTTGCGCAGAAGCATTTCGGAAAGCGCGTCGATGAATCCGCGCTCTTCCGCGAAAGGCACGAACACCGCCGGCGAGACATAGCCGAGGTCGGCGTCGCACCACCGCGCCAGCGCCTCGAAACCCACCGGACGGTCGCTGCGCAGATCGACGATCGGTTGAAAGTGGACATCGATCCCACCGGCGATGATCGCATTGCGCAGTGCTTGCTCAAGCTGCGTCGCGTGCTTCATCTCCTGTGCGATCTCTTGCGAGTACACGGTGATCTGTCCGCGGCCGCGCCGTTTGGAGCGGTAGAGCGCGGTATCGGCGCTCTTCAGCAAGTCGTCGAACGTGTCTCCGGCAAAGGGATAGACAGCAAAGCCGAACGAGGCCGAGAGCCGAACGTTCCGGTCGCCGAGTGCGAAGGGCGAAGAGAGCACTTCCTTTAACATCTGGCCGCGCTTCTCCGCACTCCTTCGTTCAAAGACCAGCGGCAGGACGATGGCGAATTCGTCATCCGCGGTACGCGTCACCGTCGCGCCCTCGGGAACGCAGGCCTTCAGCCTGTGCGCCACCTGGCGCAGGATCTGATCGCCGGCCTCAGGGCCGAAGAGGTCGTTGATCGGCTTGAACCCGTCCAGATTTGCGAGGGCGATGGTAAAGGGTGCGGGATCGCTTGCCCGTTCGGCCGCGAGGGCGCAGACGGTTTGCTTGAGGTGGCGTGCATTGCCGAGCTCGGTCAATGGATCGACGAAGGAGGCACTATACGGCCTGTCCCGCTTCGCCCGATCGATGCCGAGCTCCTGCAATGTCATTGCGATCCGCTCCGACCAGAACCCGAAGCGTGCCTTTCGGCCGCCGGCAGGTATTTCCGCAGCAGCATCTCGATCATATCCGGGCTGACCGGCTTCATGATGTGGTCGTCCATTCCCGATGTCCTGCAGCGCTCGAGGTCGATATCGAGCGCCTGGGCGGTCACGGCCACGATCGGCGTATGACGGCCCGTGCGCTTCTCAGCCTGTCGAATGGCAATGGCGGCTTCAAAGCCGTTCATCACCGGCATGGAGACGTCCATCAGAACCAATGCGGGCTGGAGTTCGTGCCAGAGGTCCACCGCTTCTCTTCCATCCGCGGCGATCCGGTGGGAAATCCCGAGCCCCTCGAGGATCTGCGCGAAGACGAACTGGTTGACCTGGTTGTCCTCCGCGACGAGGACTTCCACCGTCGGCGCATGCGTCGCGGGCGCGAGATCGCGGTCGAGCGCAATCCCCCGTTCGGGCTGCAGCAACGGCGAACGCGCGCCGCGGGCACGGACAGCGAAGATCTCCCCAAGCAGGATCGTCGCATCCATATCGCTCGATACCTCGACCCAGGTACAGGCGCGCCAGGAGGCGAGAACGCGATGCTTCTCCGGAAAAGCGGTGTCGAGCAGAAGAAGGTCGATCTCCAATCCGCGGGCCTCGGCAGCCAGCGCGAAGGCGTCGAGTTCCTCGCCATTGCGGACCGCACAGGCGTCGAGCCCGAAGCCGCGCAGCCGCGCCACGAATCGCTCTTCCGTGTCCCGGTCGGCGGTCGCCAGAAGTACGCGCAATTCCCGAGCCGGCAGCATGTCGATCTTCGATCCGGCGTGGGCGAGTTGCTGCAAGTCGAGCGACCGGAAGGGATCGTAGAAATTCTGCGCGGGCGTGAAGATGCTATAGTCCCGGATCTGCAGACCGGTGTCGCCGCCTTTTTCCGAGCCGTCATACCAGACGGCGATATCGGTGACGTCGGTCATGCAGGTGACAACGAAATGGCGGCCGGGCAGGCCGATACGATATTTGCGCGTCACGACCCAAAGGTCGCTGCCGTCGGCGCGAACGATATGCTCCGCCTCCGAATGCGGCATGCCTGTCTCCAGGACGTGGCGGTCCGACCGTTCGAAGTGCTCCGCAAGCTCCGTTTCTACGAGATCCGAGGCGGAACGTCCGAGCATGGCGTCCGGCGCGAGATCGTGGATGACGCAGAAGGCCTTGTTTACGGCGATGTAGTGGAGGTTGCTGTCCTTGACGCAGATGGGATTGGGCTGAGCGTTGAGGATCTCTTCCGTCAGGGCGATCCGCTGGAGATCGGTCCGGGCCTGCTCGTCGCGCTTCTTCTGTTCGGAGACGTCGCTGACGGCGAGAAGGCCGATACCGCTCGACAGCCGCCGCTGACGCAGAGAGAGCCAGCGCGTACGGCCGGCCCTCTCGACATTCTCGTAGCGTTCCCGCCAGTGGAGCGCCATCTGCTCGGCGATCCAGTCTTCGCGGTTCGGCCTGTGCCGGCTGGACTCCGGCAAGGTTCCGGGGCGCACGCCGGTATCGTATACCGCCCCCAGAAAATCGCGCAGCCGCGTCCCGGGAACCAGCATGGCGGCTGGCACGGGGAAAAATTGCAGTATCGAGGCGCTTGCGAAGGTGATGGTGTCGTCCCGGCCGAAAACGAGCAAGGCGGCGCCAAGCGTTTCACCGCTTGCCTCCAGAATGATCCTGCTGATGTCTGCGCCGCCCGACGCCACATCATTCATCGCGCTGCCCTCGTTCCCGCTACAGCGCCAGTCGTCCTTGGACGCATAACGGGTGCTGTAGCACTCTGTCCGCTGAACGGCCTTCCCGGCCCGGCTACGGTCCGGCCAACCGATCAGCAGCGGTTTCATTTCGGGACATGCTGGCCGCCTTTGAGGCATCCTTTTGAAGAGATGCGGGCGGCGTCCAGCAACGCCGCGGTGCTCCAGAGGCAAAAACCCGACGATCATTCAGGTTGCTATGGAAAATTGCAGCAGAACGTTAAAGCCCGATTAAGTCGCAATCCCGCTTTTTGCAGGTGCCGGCCGGCAGCCTTGGAGAAGTGTGCGCGCGGGGCTTTCCCTCCCTCTCCGAATCCTGGAAAATAGGGCATGGCCATCAAGCAACTTTCCGAAACGCTCATCAATCAGATCGCCGCCGGCGAAGTCATCGAACGACCGGCGAGCGCCGCGAAGGAACTGATCGAGAACGCGCTCGATGCGGGCGCGACGAGGATCGAGATCGCGACCGCCGGTGGCGGCAAGACGCTCCTCAGGGTCACCGACAACGGCATCGGCATGTCGCCGGCCGATCTCGAACTGGCGATCCGCCGCCATTGCACCTCCAAGCTCGACGACAGCCTCGCCGATATCCGGACGCTCGGTTTCCGCGGCGAAGCCCTGCCCTCGATCGGATCGGTCGCGCGCCTGTCGATCACCACGAGGACGGCGGAGGCCCCGGAAGGCGCGGCGATCACGGTCACCGGCGGCAGGAGCGAGCCCGCCCGGCCGTCGGCCGCTATCGTAGGCACCGTGGTCGAGGTGCGCGACCTCTTCTTCGCGACCCCGGCGCGGCTGAAATTCATGAAGTCGGAAAAGGCCGAGGCGGCGGCGATCTCGGAAGTCGTCCGGCGTATGGCGATCGCCTTTCCGAGAGTGCGTTTCGTGCTTTCCGGCTCCGATCGCACGACGCTCGAATTCCCCGCAACAGGCGACGACCGGCTGGCGCGGATGGCGCAAGTGCTCGGCCGCGACTTCCGCGACAATGCCATCGAGATCGACGCCGAGCGCGAGGATGCGCGGCTGACGGGCTTTGCCGGCGTGCCGACCTTCAACCGCGGCAATTCGCTTCAGCAATATGCGTTCGTCAATGGCCGGCCGGTCCAGGACAAGCTGATCATGTCCGCGATCCGCGCCGCCTATGCCGAGACCATTCCGCAGGGGCGCTACCCGATCGCGGTGCTGTCGATCACGCTCGATCCGGCTCTCGTCGACGTCAATGTCCATCCGGCAAAATCGGACGTGCGCTTCCGCGATCCCGGACTGATCCGCGGCTTGATCATCGGCGCCATCCGCGAGGCGCTGGCGCGTGAGGGAGACCGGGCGGCGACGACCGGGGCGCATGGGCTGATGCGCGCCTTCCGTCCCGAGTTCCACCGGGCAGACAGGCCGCAGGAGCCCTGGACGGCCGCCGTCTCGCCCTATCGGCCGCTGCGCTTCGACGAGACCGCGCGGGGTTTCGCAGAAGCACCCCAGGCGGCCTTCTCCGATTTCGCCCAGCCATCGGCGCGCAGCGCTGCCGCCGCCGTCGAGGCGACGCGGGCCGCCGATGGACGGGCGGTTTCCTTCCCGCTTGGTGCCGCCCGCGCCCAGCTTCATGAAAACTATATCGTTGCCCAGACCGACGACGGGCTCGTGATCGTCGACCAGCACGCCGCCCATGAGCGTCTCGTCTTCGAGACGATGCGAACGGCGCTCCGCGCCCGCCCGGTACCGGCGCAGGCGCTGCTGATCCCCGAGATCGTCGACCTGCCGGAAGACGATTGCAACCGGCTGATTGCGCATGCGCAGGAGTTCACGCGCCTGGGACTGACCATCGAGCGTTTCGGCCCCGCGGCGATCGCCGTCCGCGAAACGCCGGCGATGCTCGGAGAAATGGACGCCGCCGGACTGGTTCGCCAGCTTGCCGACGAGCTTGCGGAATGGGATACGGCCGGTGGGCTCGCCGGCCGGCTCGAATATCTCGCCGCCACCATGGCCTGCCACGGCTCGGTTCGCTCGGGCCGCCGGTTGCGCACCGAAGAGATGAACGCTCTGCTTCGCCAGATGGAGGCCACGCCCGGCTCCGGGCAGTGCAATCACGGCCGGCCGACCTATATCGAGCTCAAGCTGACCGACATCGAGCGGCTTTTCGGGCGGAGCTGAGACCCTGCTGGAACCATCTTCCGAAACCGCTGGTTTTTTGCAGGGCGCCGCGATAGATCAGGACGTCCACGATTAGACGAGGCCCGTTCAGGCATGATGAACCGTTTTGAAGGAAGCTCCTCCCGGGAGGCGAAGATCCGCTATCTCGACGGAGACTTCCAAGTCGTACTTGCCGGCTCGCACGTGATCTGTGCCGTTACGGGCAAGCCCGTTCCGGTCGATGAACTCAGGTACTGGAGCGTCGCGCGCCAGGAGGCTTACGCCGACGCGGACGCCTCGCTCGAAGCGGAACGACGCGCCGGCGGCCTGGCGGGTCAGGCTTGACTAACCCGTCTTGCGCTCGCGCAATCGGCGGGCGCGGGCGGCGGCAAGTGTCGCGTCGATGATTGCACCCGGCGCTGCCGGATCGTCGAAGCGCACCTCGATCTCGATCACGCGGCTTTTCGCCGCCAGTTCCCCTGCCCGCCCGTGTCCGGGCTCCAGGCGAACCATGTCCTTGGCCGTGGTCACCAGCGTATAGCCTCGGCTTGCGGCACGGTCGATCAGATCGGCAATCTCGTCTTCGGAGAAATGGTGGTGATCCGGGAAGGTCCGGGTCTCTTCGATCACCGCGCCGGTCTCGCGAACGGTCTTGAAGAACTTTTCCGGATCCGCGATTCCGGCCCAGGCAAGGACCTTGACGCCGTCGAGCGGCCCTGTATCCGTGCGCACCGTTTCGGCCACATAGACGGGCTTGCCGGCCCGTGCCGCCTGGCGGACGAGAGTATCGGCGGCGGAGCCGTGGCCGAGTTTGAGGAGAGCGTTGGTATGGCGCAGCTGATTGCCGATCGGCGCCCGAACCGGGCCGGAAGGCACGAGATGGCCATTGCCGATACCGCGGCCGGAATCGACCACCAGAAGGGCGAAATCGAAGACGAGCCGGGCACTCTGGAAGCCATCATCCATGATGATGATATCGGCGCCTTCCGCAGCAAGCTTGCGTGCGCCATCCACCCTGCGCCGGCAGATCACGGTGAGCGCCTCGCGGGCAAGCAGCAGCGGCTCGTCGCCGACGTCGCGCGCGCGATGGTGCTCGGGGTCGACCACCGTCGTGACGTCCAGCGACCCGCCATAGCCGCGGCTGAGGAAAGCAGGCTTCAGGCCCCGTGCCCTGGCGGCACGTGCAATCGCGATCGCCGTCGGGGTCTTTCCGGCTCCGCCGACGGTGAAGTTGCCTATGCAGATCAGCGGCACGGCGGAGGTCGCCCGGCGCGCCCGGTCCATGCGCATCCCGGCGATCCGGCCGTAAACCCAGGAAAAGGGCCAAAGAGCATAGGCGCGCCAGTCGGCCTTGGTCCACCAGAACGGGGGCGCTTCTGAAACCATCTTTACCCGTAAATATCCGTGCGGCCGCTCCGGCACCTGAGGGCAGGAAGGGCAAATCCAGAACTTTCCGCCGCGGGCATCGGCCGTGAGCGGTGTGACCGGCGACAAAGAACGTCAGAACGGAGAAAAAGGCAAGCCGATCAGTTCGTGAGCACCGCTTCCAGCTCGGTAATATCGGCGAGGCAGTGGTCGCAAGACGCGGCAAGCGACTGGCGCGATCCGGTGCCGGTCAAAACGGCAACCGTCATGCCGACGCCCGCACTGCGGCCCATATGCATGTCGTGATTGTTGTCGCCGACTACGGCCACCTCGTCGGGTGCAAGCCCCGTTGCGGCGCAAAACCCGAGCACCATGCCGGGCTCCGGCTTTGTGCCATAGCCGCTATCGTAGCCGGCGACGTAATGGAGGTAGTCCTCGAAACCGAAGCGTTTGGCGGTTTCCCGGATCGATCGCTCGTTGTCGCTGGAGGCGACGCCGAGCCGGTAGCCTTTCGCGTGCAGCCCGGCAAAAAAGGACGCGAGATCGGTCACCGGCACGGCATAATGCGCGGATTGTGCAAAGAGCCCGTCGAACAGTGCCGTCAATTCTTCCACTGTAAACGGCGCGCCGGCGCCGACCATGCCGGTGGCAATCTCCACGGTATTCCCGGCCGCAAGCAGGCTATCGGGAACGACATATCCGGTCTCCGGATCCATCCCGCCCGCCTGGAGGAGGACACGCGCAAGGCTCTCATTGCCCTTGGCGGCGATCCGCGCCAGCTCGTAATTCACCGGCACCCAGCTCTTCACGTAGTCGAGAAGGGTGCCGTCCTTGTCGAACAATATGCCGGCGATCGGTTTCGTTGCGGGCATGGTCCCTTCCAATCGAGGCTTCACGTTTCAGGCTTCAGGGCGCGGCTCCAGCCGCGCCTTCACCACAAGCGGGTTGATGTAGGGGTCGAGGCCCTTCATCGTCGCCGTCAGCGCGCCCCGCATCTGTTGCACGGTTTCGAGTCCGGCATCGATCATCGAGCGACGCATGTCGTCGTTGGCGAGCAGGTAGTTGACCCCCTTGGCGAGCATCTCCGTATCGCGCACGATCTTAGCGCTGCCGTTCTTCGCGAGCATCTGGTAGGTCTCGCGGAAATTCTGCACATTCCCGCCGGAGAGCACCGCGCAGCCGAGCATGGCCGGCTCGAGCGGGTTCTGGCCGCCCTCGGCGAAAAGCGAACGTCCGACGAAAGCGACTTCCGTCAGCCTCAGATAGAGCCCCATTTCGCCGATCGTGTCGCCGAGTAGAATATCGACTTCCGGTGTGACCGGATCGCCGCGCGTGCGGCGCGCGACGGTCAACCCCTTCGCGACCAGGGCAGCCTCGATCGCGTCGCAGCGCTCCGGATGGCGAGGAACGATGATCGTCAGCAGGCCGGTTCTCTCCTTCAGCGCCTGGTGAACGGTCCCGGCCGCATTCTCCTCCCCCTCGAAGGTCGAGATCGCAGCCCAGGTCTTTCGTGCACCGATCTGCTGGCGGTATTCGCGCAGGTCCCGGGGATCGTGCGGCGGCGCGTCGTTGTCCACCTTGAGGTTGCCGGAGACCGTAACCGGGAGCGCACCCAGCGTGCGGAAACGCTCCGCATCGACATCGGACTGAGCGATGACGAGCGCGAGATTTTCAAAGAGAGCATCGGCGAGCGACGGCCGGCGCCTCCATCGGGCGAAGGTGCGGTCGGAAAGACGGCCATTGACCAGAACCTGCGGAATATGGCGCCTGCCGAGCTCGATGATCGTCATCGGCCAGATTTCCGATTCGGCGATGATCGCCAGATCCGGCTGCCAATATTCCAGAAAACGGCTCACCGCCGGCTTGAAATCGAGCGGCACGTACTGGTGCACGACGGCCGAGCCCAATCGCTCCGCGGCGACCCGCGCCGAGGTCGTCGTACCGGTGGTCAGCACCACGGCGATGCCGCGGCGGCGGATTTCCTTGATCAGCGGAGTGACTGCATTCGTCTCTCCGACACTGGCGGCGTGAAACCAGACGAGAGGGCCCTGGGGCCGCGGCGCACTAGCATAGCCATAGCGTTCGCGCCGGCGTGCCGGGTCCTCCTTGCCCTTCGCCGCGCGGAGCGCAAGATAGGACCAGAAGAAGGGATAGACGGCCGTTCCGAGCCAGCGATAGCCGGAAAGTGCCAGCCTTGCGCGCAGGCTGCTCATGAACGCTTGCCCTCCGCCGCGTCCGACGCCGACGGCATTACTTCACTTCCGGATCGAGCAGGCGATGCATGTGGACGATGAAATAGCGCATATGCGCATTGTCGACGGTCATCTGAGCCTTGGCTTTCCAGGCGACATGCGCGCTCTCGTAGTCCGGGAAGATGCCGACGATATCCAGATTTTCCAGATCGCGAAACTGCACGTCGGTGAGCGTTGCCAATTCGCCGCCGAAGACGAGGTGCAGCCGTTGTTTTTTCTCGGAGTCGTGAGCCATCGAAATTCCATCTGTGTTCTTATTGGTGTTGGGGTGGTTTGCGGCATTCGCCCCTAAAGGTCAATGGGGCTCAAGCGGCCTGGAGGCGGCGAGCAACGCCGGCAGCGCGGTTCCCGAGGCCGCTCCCAGAACGCCGTGGGTGACAGTCGGGCGGTTGTAGGACAAGGGCTCGCCATCGAGACTGCAAAGCGCCCCCCCGGCGCGCGAAAGGATGAGGTCGGCGGCCGCCAAATCCCAATCGTGCGAATTCCGCTTGACGATCGTTCCATCGATGCGTCCATCCGCGATCATCGCAAGGCGATAGGCGAGCGACGGCACGTGCGACACACGCATCATCCTGTTGCGATAGGGCAATGCCAGCCTGCCCATGACATCCTCGGCCGCCGCCACCTTCAGCACCGCGCCGGATGCCGCCTCCCGCACGGCAATCGCCTTGCCGTTCTTCCGCGCTTCGCCATCGCGGGTCGCCTGGAATATCTCGTCGAGGGCGGGCGCATAGAGAACGCCGGCCACAGGCTGGCCACGGTGGACGACGGCGACGCTGACGCACCAGAGATCCTTGCCGGCGATGAAGGCCCGGGTGCCGTCGATGGGATCGACGACAAAGACGGTCTCGCGGACGAGACGGCTTTCGTCGTCGTCAGTCTCCTCCGAAAGCCAGCCATAGTCCGGCCGTGCGGCGAGCAGCCGCCCCTTGAGGATGTCGTTGGCGGCGAGGTCGGCCTCGCTTACGGGGGAACGGCCCTCATTTTTCCAGCGGACGTCCAGCGTCTTGCGGAAATAGCCGAGCGCAGTGTCGCCCGCCGCGACTGCAGCGGTAAGAATGAGTTCGAGGTCCTCGTCCCAGGCCGGGCGGATCGAAAGGGCTGTTTCTGACATGCAAATCCTTACACGCGGCGCTGTAGTGCAACGCACCGCCCACATTCAAGTTCCGGCGATCGTCATGCCTTCGATCGCAAGCGTCGGCGCGGCGATGCCGAACTTCCTGTCGATGTCGTCGGCCGGCGTCAGCGCCATGAACATCTGCTTGAGATTGGAGGCGATCGTCACCTCGGAAACGGGATAGAGGATTTCGCCGTTTTCAATCCAGAAGCCGGAGGCGCCGCGACTATATTCGCCCGTCACCATGTTGACACCCTGGCCGATGAGCTCGGTGACATAGAAGCCGGTGCCGACGCCGCGGATCAGATCGTCGCGCGAGACGGAGCCGGGCTCGAGGGCGAGATTGGTGGAGGCCGGGCTGACCGCCGGACCGCCGCGAACGCCGCGCCCGTTGGTCTCGAGGCCGAGCTCCCTGGCCGCAGACGTGGACAGGAACCAATGGCGCAGCACGCCATCCTCGACCATCGACAATTTCGAGCCGCTGACCCCCTCCCCGTCGAAAGGACGCGAGGAGGCGCCGCGGACGATCAACGGATCGTCGGTAACGGCAATGCCCGATTTCATGATCTGCTTGCCCATCATGTCGCGCAGGAAGCTGGTCTTGCGGGCGACAGACGCTCCGTTGATGGCTCCCGCAAGATGTCCGACGAAGCCGCGTGCGACGCGCGGATCGAAAACGACCGTCACGTTCTTCTGCGTCGCGACGCGGCGGGGGTTGACGCGCGCCGCCGCCCGCTCGCCGGCGACCCGGCCGATGTCCTCGGCAGTGCGGAGTTCATCGAAATAGAGTCGGCTGTCGAAGTCGTAATCGCGTTCCATCTTGGTGCCTTCGCCGGCGATGGCGCTGACGGAGCAGCCGAAACGGGTGGCCATATAGGAGCCGGAGAAACCATGAGACGTGACGAGCACGAGCCCGCCCATGCCGGCCGATGCGCCCCCCCCGCTGGAATTGGTGACGCCTGTGACCGAAAGCGCGGCTCCTTCGGCGGCGAGCGCCGCCTCCGTGAGTGCTTCGGTCGATACGTCCCGGTTGTCGAAAAGTTCGAGATCCGGATAGGACTTCGCCAGGCGATCGGGGTCGGCAAGCGATGCGTAAGGATCCTCCGGCGACGCCTTCGCCATCGCCACCGCACGCTCTGCCAGGACCTTCAAATCGAAGCCCGGATTGGCGGAAACACTGGCGACGCGCCGCCCGACAAAGACCCTGAGCGAGAAATCGTCGCTCTCGGAAGCTTCCGTCGCCTCCACCTTGCCGAGCCGCACCGAAACCGAACGGGAGCGGCCACGCACCACCACGGCATCCGCGGCATCCGCGCCGGCGCGACGCGCCCGATCGACAAGCTCGGCGGCACGTTGCTCGAGGACGGCGGAATCGATCGTCTCAGACATGATTTTGGCCTTTCATTCCTGTCCCATTTATTGTGCACTGAAGCATGCATCAAGGGCATCATCGTGATTCCCGCCCCAGCAGCAAAATGATATGCGGCCGAATACGCCCTTCTCCACGGGCCCCGGCCGTTATAGCGGAAGCACCGAGCATGGAAACGACAACGATAATCTATTCTCAGGCGCTGATGCTGCTTGCCGGCGCCGTGATCGCAGCGCCGCTGTTCAAGCGTCTCGGGCTCGGCACCATCCTTGGTTACCTCGCCGCCGGCATCCTGATCGGTCCCGTCGCCCTGCAAATCACGGAGGGCGAAGAGATCCTGCATGTCTCGGAACTCGGCGTCGTCTTCCTGCTGTTCATCATCGGCCTCGAGCTGAAACCTTCGCGGCTGTGGCAGATGCGGCGCGACATCTTCGGTCTCGGTACGGCACAGGTCGTGATCACCGGCGCCGTTCTTTCGTTCCTGATCGCGTTCAGCGATCTTCTCGGAGGCGCCGGCAGCGTCGTCGCCGGCTTTGGCCTGGCGCTATCCTCCACGGCCTTCGCCATGCAGATCCTGGAGGAGAACAACGATACCAACACGCGCTATGGCCAGCGCGCCTTCTCCATTCTCCTGCTCCAGGACCTGGCGATCGTGCCTCTGCTTGCGATCATTCCGCTGATGGCGGCACAGGCACCGGAGGATACGACCACGCCGATCGAAGACTTCGCGATCGCCATCGCCGCCGTGGCCGCGCTTTTCGCCGCCGGTCGCTATCTTCTCAATCCGCTGTTTCAGGTGATCGCGCGCACCGGCGCGCGCGACGTCATGATCGCAGCCGCGCTTCTCGTCGTCATGGGCGCGGCGACGATGATGCAGCTCGCCGGCCTTTCCATGGCGATGGGCGCGTTCCTTGCAGGGGTGTTGCTGGCGGAATCGTCCTATCGTCACGAGCTGGAGGCCGACATCGAGCCATTCCGCGGCATCCTCCAGGCGCTTTTCTTCATGGCGGTCGGCCTGTCGCTCGAGCTCCATGTGGTGGCAGAGAACCTGCTGAGCATCATCATCGCCGTTCCCGTGCTGATGCTGGTAAAGAGCCTGGTCCTTTACGGACTGTGCCGGGCCGCCGGCTCACGCCACAACGACGCCGTGCGCATCGGCCTGCTTCTGCCGCAAGGCGGCGAATTCGGCTTCGTGCTCTTCACCGCAGCCGCCGCGGCCGGCGTCTTCTCGCAAGCCACGTCCTCCCTGCTCGTCGCCATCGTCACGCTCTCCATGGCGCTAACACCCGTGGCAGCGATGCTCTCCAGGCGGCTGATGCACAAGCAGGACGAACTGGCCGAGGAAATGGAAGAGGATTTCGAGGGCGCCGGCGCCGACGTGCTGATGATCGGTTTTTCCCGCTTCGCCCAGATCGCTTCGCAGATCCTTCTCGCCGGCGGCCGCGATGTGACGATCATCGACCATTCCGCGGCGCGCGTGCGTCAGGCGGCCACATTCGGCTTCCGCATCTATTTCGGCGACGGCACACGCCTCGACGTCTTGCGAGCGGCCGGAATAGAGAAGGCGAAGATTGTCGCCGTGTGCACGCAGAAGAAGGAGGTCACGGACAAGATCATCGATCTCGTCCATGCCGAATACCCGAATGCCCGCATCTTCGCGCGCTCCTACGACCGCCTGCACACGCTGGAACTGCGCGCACGGGGTGTCGACTACGAATTGCGCGAAACGTTCGAGTCTGGTCTGCTTTTCGGCCGTAAGACGCTCGAGGCGCTCGGCGTGAACGGCGATGAAGCCATTGGCATCATGGATGATATCCGCCGCCGCGACGAGGCAAGGCTGGTGCTCCAGGAAGCGGAGGGCATCACCGCCGGCCGCGACATGCTGCATTCAAGGCCCGTCCGGCCGGAACCGCTGGTAAAGCCGAAGCGTGAAGTCACTCAGCCTGACGATGCTCTGCCGGATCTTGCCGACGAGGCGCTGGAAAAGGCGGAGTGATATCAGGGCCTGTTAACACTTGTGCTAAGGCCTGTTGAGATTCATTTTGAGTTTATGACGGCTGCGACATGGATAATGGCGTTGAAGCTTGTTTCCTTTGATCGTAGCCGATCAAAAGACAAAAACATGCAGCAGCTCAAAGTGCTGCAGCGACCTTCGCGCGTCTCATAAGACGCGCAGCGCTGTAGGAAACGTATCGGAGGACTGCATCTCTCCTCCGTCCTCATCCCTTATGTGGACGGCTCCCCCTTGCAAGTGTTTTTTGCAGATTTTTTGATCGGATCGCTTGCTTCCATATGTTCGGCCTTTCGGTGTGGCCGCACAGGGCCACTGG